>JAFRXK010000010.1 GCA_017442865.1 Lachnospiraceae bacterium
ACTCTCATGTTATGATCTTGGTTAGTCTGCCGTGCTGGCATTCTTTCCGTTTTACTTTTTTAAAAGGTTTGGTTCTTTTGAATTCTCTTTAAGAATTTTCAAGGTCTGTGTTTATTATGCTGTTCAGTTATCAAGGTTCCTTTTGTGCCGCCCTCAATGGCGACCAAATTATAATATCACGTTTCGACATACATGTCAACAACTTTTTTTGATTTTTTTCAATTTTATTTTTAAATCAAATTTCGTTGTCTTTCTCGCTGTCGACCTGTGTATTTTAGCACCGTAAAAATGCTTTGTCAAGCGTATTTTTTAATTTGTGTATATTTTTTTAACAATTTAATTAATTTAAGGTTTTTCCCACTTTCAAAAGCCAAACACGCCTCTGCAACGCACAAGTATTATCCTGTTTATCTGCTCCTATTTATGCATAGAACCCTAATTTGTATAATATGCGCATACAAAAAGCACAATTAAAAATTTAATCCGCACTTTCTGATTTTGCATCCAGTTCAAACCAGAATGTTACACCGTCTTCATTATTATATACGCCGTATGGTTTATTGTGCGCATCCATTATCGCCTTTACAATAGAAAGACCTATGCCACTGCCGCCGTATTCCCTGGTTCTTGCTTTATCCACCTTATAAAACTTAATCCAGACCTTATCAAGTGATTCCTCCGGTATCTGCTCTCCTGTATTTCTGACGCTTACACGGGCGCATCCGTCAATCATCTCCGCTTTAACGCTTATCTCCTTTTTGCCCGAAAGATGATTCAGAGCATTGCTTATATAATTGTCAACGACCTCTTCAACCATAAATTCATCAGCCCATACCATAAGCTGCTTCGGCTTATCAACTATAACCTTTGCCTGCTTCTGCTCAAACAAATAATTGTAATTACCCAGCACCCCGTCTAACAGTGCACTTAAGTCAAAATGCTCAAGAGAAAGCTGCTCGTTTCCAAACTCCAGCTGATTTAAGTTCAAAAGCTTCTTTACAATAGTGTTCATCTTAGAAGCTTCATCAATAATGACATCGCAGTACCACTCATTGCTCTCAGGGTCGTCATTGATGCCGTCCTTAAGGCCCTCGGCGTAGCCCTGAATAAGCGCTATCGGTGTCTTAAGCTCATGGGATACATTTGAAAGGAACTCCTTACGCATCTCGTCTATCTGCTCCTTCTTCTCAATGTCCTTTTTAAGCTCAATATTTGCCGCCTTCAGCTCTGAAATGGTTTTCTCCAGCTGCTCAGACATATGATTGATGCTCTCGCCGAGCGCGCCAATCTCACTGCTATCGCTGCCCTCATACTTTGCCGTAAAGTCCATATGCGCCATTCTGCCCGCAATATTTGTAATATTCAGAATCGGTTCGGTAATCTTCTTTATTATAAAATACAGTGCAAGTGCGCCAAGAAGCATTGCAAGTGCGGCGACATAAATATAAAACCTGCCTGCAATTGCAGCATTCTCGGTAATATTCTGAATCGGTGTTTTCAAAACGAAATAAACACCTGCGTCAAAATATCCAAAGCCCAGAAGATAGTCGGCGTTGAATCTGTTGTCATGCGTCTTGTAAACATTATAATTATCATTTTCATCTACAATATTGATAACGTAAGCGTCATCACCCAAAAGTGACTTTTCGTCCACATCCTCCTTTGCAAATATACAGCAGATAAGCCAGTATCTTAACTCATCAACATTTCCCTTGACAAACACCGGTGCCAGATTTGATGTTGTAAACATTGCTTCTATGCCGTAATCCTCACACATCTTCTGGAGATAGAGCTGGTTTTCATTTGTAATAATGCCGTCTTCTCCTGCCACGCTCTGAATTTCATAATAAAAATTCCTGAAGGATTTTTCTTTCTGCTTCAAATAATATTTTTCAATATAAATGTTTCCGAACAAAACCGTCATAAGCACGGTTCCCATCATAAGCAGCAAAAATATCAGTATAAAACGGCCTCTGATAGTATGCGGCCTTTTGAACAAATTCATAATACGCCTCCTGCTTAAACGCCAGCATCAAACTTATAGCCCATTCCCCAGATAGTCTTAATGTATTCGCCCTTATCACCCATCTTGCTTCGAAGCTTCTTTACGTGGGTATCAATGGTTCTCGCATCTCCGAAATAATCATAATTCCAGACATTATTCAAAATCTTCTCTCTGGACAAGGCAATCCCCTGATTATCCATAAAATATTCAAGAAGCTCAAACTCCTTGTAGCTAAGCTCCACCGGCTCACCATCAATATAGACCTGATGCGCCGCTCTGTCCATCCTGATGCCTCCGACTTCCACAACATCAGCCTGCGATGCGCGGCTCCTTCTGAGTATCGCTTCTACTCTTGCAACCAGAAGCTTCGGACTGAAAGGCTTTGTGACATACTCATCTATGCCGAGGTCAAAGCCCTGCAGCTCGTCCCTCTCGCTGCTCTTTGCAGTAAGCATGATAATCGGCACCTGTGAATACTTTCTTATGGTTCGGCACACCTCATATCCGTCCATCTTCGGCATCATCACATCAAGAATAATAAGCGCAATCTCCTTATCATCAAAAAACATATCGAGAGCTTCCTCACCGTCGCCAGCCTCTAATACAGTAAAATTGCTTCTTGTTAAAAAATCATTCAGAAGCTTACGCATTCTGCTCTCATCATCTACTACTAAAATCTTGCTTCGTTCCATAACACTTCTCCCATCTTAATAATGTAATCAGGTAAACCATATAAAAACCTGGCGGTATAGCTTCTTATATCAATTAACAGCATTATTATTTTATCAAATCTTTTATTGCTTTTCCATACCCTGAGATATGTTCACATAACTTTCACAAGGAAGCCTACAACAGTCTTATCTGTATTGTTACTGCACTATCTTTTAAACTTCTGCCCATACACAAAGATTCCGGCATATTTACATACGCCCCATAGTTAGGTATTATCTCAAATCTATATTTGGAATATAACCTGACCGATGCCTTTAATAACTCACCTGTTTCTAAAATCATCCTCTTATATCCTAATCTTTTTGACTGCTCAATTAAATTCTCCATCATAAATCCTCGTTACTGCTGATAACATCTTTAATAATTACATTCTCCATATATCCTGCTCTCCTCTGATTTACTATAATAAAATGTTGATATAATCATAGCACTATGATAATATATTAGTAAATACAATTATTATAATATCAATAATTCATTTTCTTAATTAAAGGAGACATATATGGATACACAGATTTTGAAAACCTTTGTTGCTCTTGCAGAACATAAAAGCTTTACCAAGACTGCCGATGCTCTTTTCATTTCCCAGTCAACCGTTACAAACCGAATCTCGGATTTAGAAAAGGAAACCGGCAAGCTGCTGTTTGACAGAAATAAAAGACGGGTAACGCTCACCAAAGAGGGTGAGATTTTTTTAAACTATGCCAAAAGAATTATAGAGCTTTCAAATGCAGGCATTCAGGATATTAATTCGCTCAATAAATATCCCTATACTTTAAAAATAGGCACGACTAACACCATTTACGAATGTCATCTGTTTCCGAAGATAAAAGAATATATGCGTTCAAACCCTGACAATGCGGTAAAAATAACGATTGGACATTCAAATGACCTTATACAGGGTATACAGGACAGTCTGTTTGATGTTGTGTATTCATATATTCCGCTGCACAAATCCGGCTACAAATGCGAGGTGTTTTCAGTGGATAAGCTTGTTCTTGCCGCCAACGCCTCAAACAGCAATTTCAAAGATGGCATTTACAAAAAGCAGCTTCCCGACGCAAACTATCTTTACTGCAATTTTGCATTGCGTGAGGTTGGCATGTTTATACGTGAGCTTTTCCCGCCCCACTATCAGTTCGGCTTTGAAATAGATAACAGCACAAAGCTCATACCCTATATATTTGAATTTGACGGCATAAGCTTTATACCTGAAAGCCTCGCAAAGCCTTATATTGAAGAGGGCAGGCTTCAAAGCATAAGACTTTTGGATTTTGATGCTCCAAAGATAAATTGCTACAAAATCTACCATACCTCAAATCCGGATAAAAATTTTTAAATTAATGTCTTGACATATATTCAGGTTTATATTATGATAAATATCGTTTGATACATATCAACTGATATTTTATGATACCAGGGTCAAAAGGTCATACTTTTCATGCTTGCATGAAAAAGTATGAGGTTTTGACCCGCCCCAATATGAGAAAGAAGCCCGAAAGGGCGGATTTCGAATAGTGGGCAGGATTGCGAGAGCACATAGTGCGCAGCAATCCGTAGGTATCATGGAAAAAGCACATTTTTACCCTAACATCATTACATTCTGAAAGGAGTACCTATGGCACCGCGAATTAAAATTGAGAAAGAAATGATTATTTCGGCTGCAATTGAATGTGTCAGGCAGGAGGGCGCCCAGAGCCTTACCGAAAGGAATATTGCAGGAAGGCTAGGCTGCTCTATCCAGCCTATTTTCAGGGTCTTTAATAATATGGAGACCTTGAAGCTTGAAGTCATCAAGCGGGCATCAGATATCCTGTCCGAATCGATGTATCGTGACAGCGCAGGCTTTAGCGACACAGGCCTTGCCTACATAAGATTTGCGAAGGAAGAAAAAGAGCTTTTCAAGCTTTTATATATGAGCGACTTTAGAAACAAGCTTTCCTTTGTAAATGCAATTGATAATGAAGACGACAAAACTGCCATTTTGCAGCTGGCTGCCTCTGTCGGACTTGATTATGAGAGTGCAAAGCAGCTTTACCTGGAAATGTGGATTTATACACACGGCATTGCTTCAATGCTTGCTACTGACGCCTATCAGTTTTCGGACGCTGAAATTGAGGCACTGCTAACCGGCGCATACACTGCATTTTTAAATAATAAAAAATATAAAGGAATTTAAAGATTATGAGCACATTCAAAACACTTAATACAAAAGATAAGATAGGATATATCTGGGACTACTACAGAATCCAGATTGCTCTTGTTATACTTGCAATTATCGTAGTAATATCCTTCGGAGTCAGATTTATCAGACATGTGGATACCAATGTTTATTGTCTGATTTTCAATGACACTGAAAATGAGGAGCTTGAAGAGCATATAAAAAGCTCTTATTCCGAATATATAGAAAATGATAAGGTTACTGCCTCAGTAGATAATTCTTATATGTTTTCATATGTTGAAGAGCACGGTTTAAACTGGCCGGATGACGGAACCGCTGTAAACTACATGACACTCCAGTCAACCGGGGATGCTGACGTAATTATCACCGACTATGATTCCATGCTGTGGGCAAAGTACGAAGATTTTATTTTTCCTGTAGAAGATGTTCTCCCAGAGGATTTATATAAAAAGCTTGAACCTTACTTTACCTATGCAGTTTTCAAGGATGATGCTTCAGGCGAGGGCGACGGTATCGTCTACGGTCTTGACATTTCCGATTCACCTGTATACAAGGACCATTCCTTAAACTATACGCATGCCATATTATGCTTTCCAAATGTGTCTACAGATAAGGAGGCTGCTATCAGATTTACAAAGTTCATTTATAATCTTAAATAATCATATGCGCCTTAATCAGCGCAGTAAAGTGCAACCCCACGCCAAAAGGCGCGGGGTTTTATTATTATGGATTTTATTCACCATTATAAACTATATTTTATTCAGCGTCGTAAACTAATGTAACGATTGAATGTGCAGCAACTGTATAGTCCTTTGAATAATCATATTCTCTGAGAGTGAGGGCAGCGTCCTTGTCGCTCTTGTTGAGGATTACTACTACTCTTTCTCCGTCAGGATTCTTAAATGCAACTACATCTACTACATCTGAATATCTTGTTGTCGCAACTCTTACAGCACCCGGCTTTACAAACTTGCTTATCTGTCCGATGTAATAGAATGAAAGTCTCTTTTCATAGGTCTTTGTCTTTGTATCGCACATGATAGGTGCAGCGCAGTAATTGTGAACGTGGTTTGGACCGCCCTTCTCATCAAGCACGATATTCCAGTCGATGTGTCCCTCAGCACCTGCATTGATATTGCCGATAATATCATTTGCATACATCTCTGCTTTCTGAACCTCGCCTGAATCGCCAAATCTGCTGTATTCAACGCAGCCCTCTGTAAATAAGAGCTTCTTGTCAGGATACTTCTCGTTTACAATCTTAACTCCCTCGAAATGGTCGCCTGTGTACCAGTGGAATGCAACTCCGGTAATGTATTTTGCAGCATCCTCATCGGCAAATATTGCTCTTGCACGCTCGAATACGATTTCCTTGTTGTGGTCCCATACGTAAATTTCAACGTCTGAAAGGCCCTCTTCTTCAAATACAGGTCCCATATGGTCGCGTACAAATGCAGCCTCTTCCTCGGCGTTATAACGGCATGAATCCCATGTCTGTGTTGCTTCTGGCTCATTCTGCACTGTTATCTTGCTTATCTTAATACCAAGCTTAGCATATTCCTTGATAAAGCGTGCCATATATTTTGCCCACAGATGAGCAAATTCTTTCTTAAGCTGTCCGCCGTGGTTCATCTCGCCGTTTGTCTTCATATACGCAGGCGGACTCCAAGGTGAAGCAAGGAATGTAAGCTCGTACTGGCTCTTCTCCTGAACCTTCTTAATTAATGGAATGATATATTTCTTATCCCTTGAAATATCAAATGTCTTTAACTCTGTATCCTCAGGGTCCTCAACATAAGCGTAATTTCCAAGTGCGAAATCGCAGCTGTTGATATGGCAGCGGCAGAGTCTGTAGCCTATACCATCTTTTCCGAAATATGCTTCAACGATTTCGTTCTGTGTCTTTTCGTCCATAAGTGACAATGTGTATGCAGATGCTTCTGTAAGCGCGCCGCCTATACCCTCAATCTTCTGATATTCTACATCAGGGTATACGTTTATAACCTGCATGCATGCATACTTTTCAGGGAACTCCTCTGCCTCATATTCCTTTAGCAGAATGTCCTTACTGTAATCAGTAACAATTTTTTTGATTTTTCTCATAACCGACTTCCTTTCTTTTAATAAAAACGTTTCTATTTTATTAATTTTGCTGAGCGGTTATTCTTAATATATATAATCACAGTCTCCTGTAAATTTATTTTTCATGGGCGAAATGTTCCTTCGCCCATGATTATATATGAAGAATAACGCTGCTCAGCTTAAATTCAAAATAATATACTTAAACAGACATCTGATTTATATCATCTGATATGCTTAATAATTTACTTTATAATAGCCTCGATGCTTTCAACCTTTAAGTCTCTTACAGCCTGTGCATCCTCGCCGTAAAGCCTGCTGCCTTCAAACTGCTTTTCGCTTCCATCGGCATACTTAACCTTCATTGAAACGATACTGCTCTTGCCAGGAATAATATCCTTCTTTGCATCAGCCTTATATGTAACATCAATTGCGCCAAGAAGTGTGGCTGTGATTGAATTGTCCTCATCAAGCAGGTATGCAGGTATTGCAGGATCAAGTGTAAGTGCAAGGCTGCCGTTCTCCATAGTAAACGGAGTCTTTCCAAACATCATGATATACCACATCTGGATAAACTCTGCAGTTGAGCCGCTGAGTCTTGCAACAAAGCCCTTGCCGTGGATAGACTCGTCAGGATTTGCGCTGCTTGCGATAAATGATGAGTTTTCAAGCGGGCTTCTGCCGTAAACCGCCGGGTCAAGGAATGCCACACACGCCTTCTTAAGGTCATCATAGTAGTCCTCATAAAGACCAGATTTTAATACCTCAAGCAGATACTTGTATTCCATATGAAGCCAGATTGACTCATTCTCAAGCCAGCCCGGTGTAAATGCCTTAGCACGACCTACCTCAAAGGATGCATTTTCAAGCGACTCATCAACCTTGTACATTGAAAGCTTATCGTCATATAATGTACTATTCTTTATCTTATCGTACATTGCTTCCTTTGTTTCAAATGAATTCTTAAGCTTAAGGTAACGCACAGGTCCCTCAAGGAAATGAGGCATCATATCAACCTCAAATTTCTTAGGAAGAACTGTCTCTCCATCCATATCAAACTCTGTAAGTCTGTAGGTGAAGTACGCAGGGCTGATACCGTTTCCGTATTCAACTGCCCTGTCAATGCCTGCCTTGCTGTATGCAATCCAGCTCTTTATTACCTCTGAAAGCTTTGCGGCCGAAATAATCTCCTCGCGTCCGTCTACGCCGTACATCGTAATCTCTCTGTAGCTTTCCTTTGCATTGTTGGCAGTATTCCAGAAATCAAACTGTGAAATCTCGCCGGCATTATATTTTCCAAGAGCCTCATTTATGTCTCTTAAGTAGTTAACCATCTCAAACGGAAGCGCAATATCCTTTTTGTACTTATCATTTACCGCATCAATAAATTCCATCATGCGGCAAAGCTCATAGCTTTCACACATAGAAGAACCGAAAATACCCGGAAGACCGTTAAGCGCATCATACCAGCCCGGCTTTCCGCCCTCCATCTCGATACCCATGCCATATGAGTCAAGTGCTGCAAATTTGCTGATAGTAAGCGAAACAAGCTTTTCCATAAGATTTGACTTAATCTCGCTGCCCTTGCCGTAAGAGGTTCTTGCTATCTTGAAATCAACATCCTTCTTTGGAGCCTCATCAATTGAGCGGTACTGACGCACGCCATTCGGAGTGTTTACATATCTCTTTGAACGCGGAAGCACTGCTGCCTTTGACTCAAAATATGTATATGTTCTGTCGCCATAGATAAGTCTTTCCTCATCATCAGGATAAACTGCCAGATATGTCTCAACAAGGTCAAGATTGTATGTCCAGTGGTCTGACCAGTAGCCCTCGCCAAAGTCTGCATTGACGCTGCTCTCGGCATTTGAAACTGCCTTGTTTAAGAACTCCTCAAGACCGATTGTAAGCTCAATATTGTTATTATGAATATATCCTAAAAGCTGTCCCGGAGTAAATGCCTTTGTAAGCACCTTCTTTACATCTTCCCACTTATCAGCAGGAACGTATGACTTTAAGCACTCTGCCTCATCATCAGTCATATAATACGAGGTCATAAGCACTGATAACGGATTGCAGCCGTCAAGCTGGATAAGGTTGTAGAACATCTTTATATTTACGTCTTTTACAAATGGTGTGAACAATGTATCACATCTTCTGTTCTGGTTTACATCTCTGAAGTTTGCATTTCCCTGTGAATAGAATTCAGGAAGCATTCTGAAGAAGTTGTAATCTCTCTCGATGTCTCCATGCTTTCTTGAATATACATAGAATATCTTGTTTCCAAGCTCAACAGGGAAGCCTCCGCGAAGAAGGTTGTCAAGATATGTCTGCTCGCAGTATGCATCAAACACAGGGTCTGCGCTCTTTGTTCTGATTACCTTGCATAAATCCTTTGTAAGGTTAATTGCTTCTTCATATTTCTTTTCAAAATATCCCGGTGCAGCACATCTTTTTGCGAAGCTTTCAAGAATCTCCTTCTTTGCAACCTGGCCGATAACTCCGTAGATTGTAAAGCTTTCGCCCGGCTTAAGTGTCATGCTCTTTCCAAAGAATGCACACGGAAGCTTGTTCTGCTTAACCTGCTTTGTATTAAACAGCTCCTCAAGGCTCTTCTTGTCAAATCCAAAGGCTCTGTGCATAGCGGTATCATGCTCAAAAATAACATCCGGGTCAACGATTACAGGAAGTCTTTCTCCCGCTGCATCCTCACAGATATAGAAGTTGCCGCCAAGCACCTGTGTAACAATTGCGCTGTCTGCGGTGCTTACACGAACCCTATAGTAAGGCATAGCCTTCTCTACGTCCTCAACCTGCATCCATGCCTTTGAGGTCTGTCCCATTGTCTTGATTGCAGAAACCTCCGTACCATATGTAATAATAGCAGGCATACCGTCAAGAACGTCAAGCGATATCTCGCTGTCAGATACATTTGTGAATTTTACTGTACGCACAAGTGCGCCTACATCCTCTGTAGGAAGTGTAAAATAAAGCACCTCTGTCTTAACGCCTGACTCATTATTTGTCTCTTCAATAGCAAGCTCGTTCATACCTATGAACATCGCTTTCTTGTTATTGATATCGCTGAATGCTTCATAATACTTTCCGTTGCTCTTAATAAATGTCCTAAAGCCATGAGTTCCGGTAAGCTGGTATGACTGATGTGCAGGATAGAACTCCATAATAGAGTGCTCCTTATCCTCAGAGCCAAAGCTGCAGACAGCCTGACCTCTGTTTACATAAAAGCTCCAAATCGGAATACCCATCTTACCACTGATACCCGGAAGAAAACTTGCGAAGGTTGACTTCACATCATAGTCTTCCATTATAAATCTGCCTTTTGAATCAAACATAATCCTAAACCACCCTTTCAAGCTTTTTGCGCCCGTAATATAAGGCCTTGTCATCAACAATGTTCTCGAATAATTCAACCAGCTGCTTCTTCTGTCTTTCAGTAACAAATACTCTTGGTGAATTAACATCATCTTCTGTATCCGAATTTTCAATGATAAGACACATTGCATCCCTGCTTAACGTATGTGTATGCCATGTTCCTCTCTTGACATTGTACATCTTATAAGGCTCCAGATTGATTGCCTCAATCTCTCCCGGCTTTTCAGGGTCATTGCCGGCAACATAAAGAATAAAGCTTCCCTTTAAAAGTACAAATACTTCATCAGTCTCATCATGATACTGCAGTCTTTCAATATTCTCTGCCTCCAGCTCATCAATATAATTGAGTATTGCCACACGCCATCCCTGATACGTTATTACAGGTAAATAACCCTCACCCGTATATTCTGATACTTCAACTAACTTGTCCTTCATCTCTTTCCTCCGCTAATTTAGTCCAGAACTACTTCAATGATATGTTCATTATTCTCTGATAACGCTTCTATCACTGCTCTGCTTATTTTATTTTCAACGGTATCATATGCTGAACCGTCAATCTTAACTGATACAACCCTGTAATCTGTAAATTCCTTGCCTGACTTGTTGTAATACACAATTTTTAATGCTTTGCCTGCATAAACAAGGCTTAATGCCGCCTTATTATCTGAATCGAACTGCTCCCTTACAAGCTTAGGTTCAAACTTCAGATCACCGATATCGCCCTTAACGCCAAACATCTCTGTAATAACCGTAAGAAGCATCCAGCTTGCTGCGCCTGTAAGGTAGTGGTAAAGTCCTCTGCCTCGTCCGTTTACATACTCAGGCACGCCCGGGTAAATTCTGCTGACCGGCGTATTGTCACAGTGCTTATAAAGTGTGTTTATTGCCTTGAAGCCTTCCTTTACGAAGCCTCTCTTATAAAGAGCGTTTGCGTACATCGTTGCCATATGGCAGAACACCGCACCGTTTTCCTTTGTACCATAAGCAAATCCGAACATTCTTCCGAGGTCAGTTTTAACCTCATGAAAATCTGTATTCAGGCGGTAGCCGCCAATTCCGGCATCATAAAGATACTTATCTGACGCCTTTGCAATTGATGCAACCTGCTCATCCAAAGCAACTCCGGTCATAACTGTAAATACCTGTCCGGTAAGCATCATTCTTACGCCGTCATTTACATAACCTTCTACCTGTCTGCCGCTGTTGTCGTAATAACCGTTAAACCAGCTGTTGTCCTTACCGTCTGATACCCACTCTGTATCGCGAATATGCTTCTTTATCCACTCAGCCTTTGCCTTTAAGTTTGCTGCGAGTGCTTCAATATCAACCTCAGCCTTCTCCCCGCTTACTGTATGTAAACAAATATCTGAATAATCATTAACTAACTTCTGCTTTGCGGCAATATCATCATAAATAGAAGCGTCTTCGCTGATAAGCATAAGCATCTCTTTTGCAAGCTTGACTGATGATACGCCTGTCTTAGACTTAAGCTTTAATATAAGCTCTGCCATAGACTCAAGATTTCCTGCGTATAATGCGGTAAATGCCACGCTTTCGCCTCTGTCCTTCGCCATATCAAGCGCATCGTTCCAGTCTGCGCCGCGAAGTCTTATGTGGTTATGCTCGCCTACATCATAAAATGCTGTGAGATGCTGTAAAAGCAGATGCTCTAATACGCTGCCCTTGTAAATCTCGCCTGAAGTGGTTTTTAAAAGGCTACCCTGCTCTGCGTTCCACTCCCAGTCCTTCTTCTCGCCTCTTGCTGCCTGAAGGTCCTTAAAATATGTAGTCTCCTCAAGCAAGAACTCAAGGTCTCCGCTCTGATTTATGTAAAGCTCTGTTGTAAGATACGGCCATGCGCCGTGGTCCATCCAGACCCTTGTAATATTATTTCTGTCGGCAATAAATTCGCCCTGCTTTGTACCGATGATTGTAGCATTGCTTCCGTCAATTCTTACGCCGCCGAAGTTGTCAAAGAGCATGCCTCTGACGCCTTCAGGATTCATGATAAGAAGCGCAAGGCAATCCTGCCACAAATCTCTCCAGCCTCTTCCGCCCTTGCCGTAATCATGATGCGGAAGGAATGAGCAGCCGTAAATTCTTCTGAGCATCGGCTGGAAGCTTACCCAACGCATCCACATATCGAAATTACCATCGCCTGTCTCATAGGCAACATTCATCTTCTCGTCCCAATAAGCCTTATTTGCCTCAAGTCCCGCATCAAACGCCTTTTCAGATGCATACTTTGCAAATGTATCTTCAATGTCAGCCTCTGAACCGCCGTATACAAGCGCAACTATGTATGAGGCGCTCTCGCCCGGAGCAAGCGTCACATCTTCAAACCTTAATGCTCCTACTGTTTCAAAGCCGTCCTCCCTGTATCCTTCCTTAACAGCATCTCTGCGGTTTTTAATAACAGCCTCCGGCATCTCAAATGAACCGCCCTCACCTATATAATCCTCAACCACCGGGAAGAATCCTGCAGGTGCACTTCCGTCTGCCTCTGCGCCGAGGACTCCGTAAAGCACCTCATTTAACCTGTGTCCTCTTTCATCAAATGTAAGTGTAGGATTTATAACAACGCCATATTTTTCAGTCTTTGTTCTATGCAGAAGTGATGTAACATGTCGATGGTCACGGATATTGTCCGCTGAACGGGCATACATCGGAACTGCTGCCGTAGGTGTAAGAACCTTAGTCTCTCCCGAAATATTCTTAATCGTAACCTTCATAAGTTCAAGCTTATCCTCTGTTACCGGAACATAAGAAACAATTTCACTTGAAAGCCCAGCCTCCTTTGAAGCACGCTCCGTTTTGTGCCAGAGAAGACCTGCCGTAACCCTTGTCTCTTCTTTATCAGCGCTGAATATCTTTGACATCTGTGCAGCGCTTACGCCTGTAGCCGACCACGCTCCCTTGCCTTCTTCATATACCCAGAAGTTTCTTGATGATTTGTTATTATGAAGATTCTCACTGCTTACCGGCTCAAGAATAAAGGTGTTCTGTCCCATTTTAGAGTCTCCGTTAAGTGAAGGCGTCACACTGGACATAACCCCTGCTTCATTTGCAACAGGAAAATAAAGATAGCTTATCAGTTCAGGATTGTCAAGACTGAAACTACCCTTTTTGTCAATAAACTTATACTTATCCATATTCATACTCCTTATTATTTAGTTGAATAGTTGAATTTTTATTTTTTAATGTAAAACAAACGTTTTATTATCCATACTTTTAATCATTCTTACACTGACACTGTTACCCCAACTCATTCAGGCTTTAGTAAAATGTGAATCCTTGACTAAAAAATATATGACATGGTAGAATTACAATTGATTTATACAATCAGAACACTAAATACATGAGATTGAAATTGTAAATACTTTATCACTTAAACGTTTACCAATTTGTCTTTATTGTATACTATATTCATTTTAAAATCAATAGAAAACCACAAAAACGTTTAATTATTTTACTAACTTTTTTCACCTTAGGAGGTTTGTAATGGTAAGGACTTACTATATGCATAAAATTCAGTCATGTGAAGCCGGTATGAGTATTGAAAATTACATGAAAAGCTTCGGCTACTCCCAGCATTTAATCCGTGCGATAAGAAATATTCCAAACGGAATTACCATAGACGGCGTTCACGTATACACTACAAAAATACTTACCGGAAACGAAACAATTATCATAAAACTGCCTTTAAAAGATTCCAGCAGCGCCATTATTCCTGTGCCGCAGAAATTTGAAACCGTATACGAGGATGAGGATATAATGGTGATAAACAAGCCTGCAAACATGCCTGTCCATCCTTCGCAGGGCAACTACGGCAACACCCTTGCCAACGGCATCGCATATTTATTTGAGCAAAACGGCGACCCTTTCGTCTTCCGTGCTATCAACAGACTGGACCGCGACACCTCCGGTCTTCTTATAATCGCCAAAAATCCTTTAAGCGCATGCATACTTTCAGATATGATTAAAAAGCGTGAAATCCACCGTGAATACCTTGCAATCGCAACTGGGCTTACAGATGATAAAGGCACTATAGATGCGCCTATAGCAAGAAGGGACGGCTCCACAATTGAACGCTGCGTGGATTATGAGCACGGCGAAGCCGCAATAACACACTATAATAGAATTGATTATAAAAATGGTTTTTCACTCCTTAGGATTTCGCTTGAAACCGGACGCACCCACCAGATTCGCGTCCATTTAAAGCATATCGGACATCCGCTTCCGGGCGATTTTGTCTACAATCCGGATTACACTTATATAAGCAGGCAGGCACTTCACTCTGCTTCAATTTCGTTTATACACCCAATTACTAAGGAAGAAATGCATTTTGAAGCGGAAATGCCTGAGGATATGAGAAGGGTAATGTCAGACTAAAACCGCTTAATATCTTATAAAAAATCATTATTATACAGCATATTGCTTGCGTTTGCAAGCAATATGCTGTATAATATGGTTGAAAGGAGTGTGATTTTTTATGGCAAATACAACTGCAGTATACGCGCGAATTGACACCGGGCTCAAAGAAAGTGCAGAAAAAATTCTCGCCCAGCTTGGTATAACTCCGTCAAGTGCAATTCAAATGCTGTACAGCCAAATAGTCCTTCAGAAGGGTATACCTTTCGATCTACATTTACCAATGCAAAAACCTACCGCTATCGGCGATATGAAACGAGAAGAAATTAATGCTGAAATCGCTAAAGGAATCGAATCCGTAAATGCCGGTAGGACTTATTCCGTTGATGAAGCAGACAGAGAGCTTGCACAGGAGTTTGGAATTTGAGTCAATTCTATCAAGTCTCATATTCTCCGGCAGCTTTAGACGACATAAAATCTATATACACATATATTTCTGCTCATTTACAGGTGCCAGAAACAGCCAAAGCACAAGTAAATCGAATAAGGCAAAACATTAGAAATTTATCATATTTTCCCGAAAGGCATGCCTGTGTCGATTGAGAACCTTGGGCAAGTATTGGAATGCACAAGTTACTTGTTGATAATTTCATCGTCTTTTATACAGTAAACTCTATGCAATACCATGTTACTGTTATCAGAATTGTCTATGCAGGCAGAAATATTGAAGAAATAGCAGATTTTGATTTTTAGTATAAACAGCAAGGTGAACTCAGGGAAATATTACATTTAATAATTTGTAATCTCTGCAGTTTACCTTGCTTTTTTATTATCATTAAATCTTTGATTCATTACATTCCATTATATTTTCCCCTGCTCCTTCACATTCGCCTTGACATCCATGTCGAATAATGTATAATAGTCTTTAGTTTAGTTTTACTAAACTAAATGTTTATTACTATTACTATTTAAGGAGTAGTTAAGTAATTATGGATATAGGAGGACGAGTTAAGGAGCTTAGGATGCGCATGGGGCTGACGCAGGAGGAGCTTGCCGACAGGACAGAGCTGTCCAAGGGCTTTATTTCCCAGCTTGAGCGCAATCTTACATCTCCGTCTATTGCAACGCTGATTGATATACTCCAGTGTCTTGGAACGAACGTCAGCGATTTTTTTTCGTCAGACGGTTCTGACGAACAGATTGTCTTCGGCACAGACGACTATTTTGAAAAGCATGATGCAGAGCTTGGCAGCGCAACAAAGTGGATTATACCCAACGCCCAGAAGAATATTATGGAGCCGGTGATAATCACGCTTGAAAAGGGCGGTCAGACCTACCCCGACAATCCGCATGAGGGCGAGGAATTCGGATATGTTCTTCATGGAAGCATTTCAATATGCATCGGCAATAAAACCTACAAAGCCAGAAAGGGCGAATCCTTTTACTTTGTATCTACAAAAACGCATTACATCACATCAAAAAACGGCGCGGTTGTCCTCTGGGTCAGCTCACCGCCAAGCTTTTAAGGAGGATATATGAACCAGCCATTAATTG
Organism: Lachnospiraceae bacterium; assembly: GCA_017442865.1. Taxonomy (GTDB): domain Bacteria; phylum Bacillota; class Clostridia; order Lachnospirales; family Lachnospiraceae; genus JAFRXK01. The sequence goes on from JAFRXK010000010.1 coordinate 16,317, forward strand.
AACTAAACCACATTTCAAAATATTTCGGTAAGACGATGGTCCTTGACGACCTGAACTTATCCGTAAAAGAGAATGAATTTATTACTCTTCTAGGCCCGTCGGGCTGTGGAAAGACCACTACTTTGAGGATAATCGGCGGTTTTGAGAAGCCTACCGAGGGAACGGTGTTTTTTGAAGGACAGGATATAACTAATCTTCCTGCAAACAAGCGAAATCTGAATACGGTATTTCAGAAGTACGCATTGTTCACGCATATGAGCATTGCAGAAAATATCGCCTTCGGACTTAAAATAAAAAACAAGCCGAAGTCTTATATTGATGACAAGATAAAATATGCACTAAAGCTTGTAAACCTTGACGGCTTTGAGAAAAGAAGCGTGTCCTCATTAAGCGGCGGCCAGCAGCAGCGAATCGCAATAGCAAGAGCAATTGTAAACGAGCCTAAGCTTCTGCTTCTTGACGAGCCTCTCGGCGCGCTGGATTTAAAGCTTCGCCAGGACATGCAGTACGAGCTTATCCGTCTTAAAAACGAGCTTGGCATCACATTTATTTATGTAACTCACGACCAGGAGGAAGCACTGACCATGTCAGATACCATTGTCGTCATGAATCAGGGCTACATACAGCAGATGGGAACTCCTGAGGACATATACAACGAGCCGGAAAATGCTTTTGTTGCCGACTTTATCGGCGACAGCAATATTATCGACGGCATTATGCTTGAGGACAAGCTGGTTGAAATATTAGGCGTTAAATTCCCTTGCGTTGATACCGGCTTTGGAAGGAACAAGCCTGTTGACGTGGTAATACGACCTGAGGATGTCGATTTGCTGGAGCCTGGCAAGGGAAGGCTTGAGGGCGTTGTTACACATATTATTTTTAAGGGCGTTCACTATGAGATGGAGGTTAATGCCGGAGGCTTTGAATGGCTTGTACATTCTACTGACTGCCACCCGGTGGGTTCAAAGGTAAGCATAAGCGTTGAGCCATTTGACATCCAGATTATGAACAAGCCTGAATCTGAGGATGAGGAGGCTATAGGTGTAGATGAATAGAAAGTTTTTATCATTTCCTTATCTTATCTGGATGGCCGGCTTTACGCTCATTCCTCTCCTTCTTATCTTCTATTATGGTTTGACGGACAGGGCAGGCGGCTTCACCCTTGATAATGTAAAAGCGATTTCCTCGCCTGAGTGTATTCAGGCACTGCTTCGCTCGCTGAAGCTTTCATGCATAAGCACGGTTATATGCCTCATCCTCGCGTACCCGCTTGCGATGATTTTAAAGCACAGCAAGAGCAGAAACAGCTTTATAGTATTTATATTTATTCTTCCGATGTGGATGAATTTCCTTTTAAGAACTATGGCATGGCAGGTGCTTCTAGATAAAAACGGAGTTATCAACAACATTCTCTCCTTTATCGGGCTGCCTTCGCTTAACATGATTAACACCACATCAGCAATTGTATTCGGTATGGTTTACAACTTCCTGCCGTTTATGGTGCTTCCGATGTACAATGTATTAAGCAAGATTAGCGATGACACCATCGAGGCAGCTCACGACCTCGGGGCAAATGCTTTCCAGACCTTTATAAAGGTTATCCTTCCGCTGAGCGTCCCGGGCATTGTAAGCGGTATTACCATGGTATTCGTGCCTGCGCTTACGACCTTCGTTATCTCGGATATCCTCGGCGGCGGCATGATTTTGCTTATCGGAAATGTTATCGAGCAGGAATTTACCTTCTCAAACAACTGGAATTTAGGCTCAGGACTGTCGCTGGTGCTTATGATATTTATTATTATCAGCATGATTATGATTGCAATATTTGATAAAGATGGGGAGGGAACGGTATTCTGATGAAAAAATTTTTATCCTCAACCTACATGGCAATAATACTGTTATTTATGTACATCCCTATTGTTGCACTTATTATTTTGTCATTTAACAGTTCAAAATACATGTCTACCTGGACAGGCTTCAGCTTTAGATGGTATGGGCAGCTGTTATCAAGCACTATTATAAAGGATGCACTAAGGAATACTCTTATTATCGCTTTTTTATCAGCGACAATTGCAACAATTCTCGGCACAGTCGCAAGCATCGGAATCAACAATATGAAGAAAATGCCTAAGACAATCACCATGGGTATCACAAACATTCCTATGCTCAACGCCGAAATAGTTACCGCTATTTCACTCATGCTTGTTTTTATTGCAATTGGCTTAAAGCTTGGATTTTTAACAATCCTTATCGGTCATATAACCTTTAATCTGCCTTACGTCATTTTAAGCGTTATGCCGAGGCTAAAGCAGACCGAGATAAGCACCTATGAAGCGGCACTTGACCTTGGCGCAAGCCCGTTTAAGGCGTTTATGAAAGTTGTGCTTCCGGACATCATGCCGGGCGTCACCTCAGGTTTTCTGCTTGCATTTACGATGTCGCTCGACGATTTCGTAATAACACATTTCACCAAAGGAAGCGGTATAAACACTCTTTCCACACTTATATACAGTGAAGTCCGAAAAGGCATTAAACCAAGCCTTTACGCACTTTCAACTATAATGTTTATAACGGTAATCATTATTTTGTTTATCGCAAACAAGCCTAAAAAATCAGAACAATAATCAGGAGGACTACAATGAAAAGAATCACTTGCTTATTAATTTCCACACTTTTAATTTTATCATCATTATTAATGCTTGGCGGCTGCGGCGGCAGCAAAAGCGCTAATGTTGTAAGAGTTTACAACTGGGGAGACTATATCGATGAAGAGGTTCTCGATATGTTTGAAGAAGAGACCGGCATAAAGGTTATCTACGATACCTTCGAGACAAATGAAGAGATGTATCCTAAGATTGCTGCAGGCGGCGTTGACTATGATGTTATCTGCCCGTCAGATTATATGATTGAAAAGCTTCTCGCCAACAATCTGCTTCTGGAAATCAATTTTGAGAACATTCCTAACCTCTCATATATTCAGAAGTCGGTTATGGAAATGTCAAAGGCATTTGACCCTGAAAACAAATATTCCGTACCATATACCTACGGAACCCTCGGCATAATTTACAACACAAAAATAATAAAAGATGAAATTGACAGCTGGGATGCGCTCTGGAACGAAGCATACTCAGGCGAAATTCTTATGTACAACAGTCCTCGTGACCTCTTTACCGCTCCGCTTATGAGACTCGGTTACTCAATCAACACAACCGACAAGCAGCAGCTTAGAGAAGCTGCAGATATGCTGCTTGAGCAAAAGCCTCTGCTGCAGAGATATGTTATGGACCAGATAAAGGACAGCCTTATCTCTGAAAGCGCTGCTATTGCAATGGCATATTCAGGCGAGGTGCTTGCAATTCAGGAAAAGAACGAAAATCTTGCCTACGTTATCCCTAAGGAAGGTACAAATTACTTTATTGATTCATGGGTAATTCCAACCTGTGCTGAGAACAAGGCAAATGCCGAGGCATGGATTAACTTCCTTAACCGCCCGGACATCGCATACAAGAACTTCGAATACATCACATACGCTACGCCAAACACAGGCGCACAGGAGCTTATGGATGAAGAATTAAAGGACAATCCGGCGCTCTTCCCTTCAGATGAAATCGTGGCAAACTGCGAGGTATTCCATTCACTTGGGGATGAAGGCGACCAGATGTACAGTGACCTATGGATGGAAATTAAGAATGCATCAGTAAAATAAAACTATGATTCAGTATGTTATATAAATAAATTGCAAAAACATATCCACGCAAGCTTCGGCGCGCAGGCGCTTGCTTTGGATATGTTTTTTGCAATTTATAACATACTGTATCGAATTATTTTACTGATGTATTTTAGCTCTAAGCTTAATAATTACTTAAAGCTTCGGCGCGCAGGCTTGCCTGGGATATGGTTTTTGAAATTTTAAGCATACTGAATTGCCCTATTAATTTATAATTCATTTTCCTGAGCAAATTTGCAGCTGTGTTTAGCGCGCAGGCGCTTGCTTTGGATATGTTTTTTGCAATTTATAACATACTGTATCGAATTATTTTACTGATGTATTTTGGCTCTAAGCTTAATAATTACTTAAAGCTTCGGCGCGCAGGCGCTTGCTTTGGATATGTTTTTTGCAATTTATAACATACTGTATCGAATTTTTTTACTGATGCATTTTGGCTCTAAGCTTAATAATTACTTAAAGCTTCGGTACGCAGGCGCTTGCTTTGGATATGTTTTTGCAATTTATAACATACTGTATCGAATTATTTTACTGATGTATTTTGGCTCTAAGCTTAATAATTACTTAAAGCTTCGCGCGCAGGCTTGTATTTTTACTTATCTTCTAAATGCAGATGCTTTTTCAAGCCTTCTACCAGCACCGACGAAAAGTTAATATTGTTTTGATTTGCAAGTATATTTAACCATACCGGAATCGTCAGCGTCTTTTTGACATATGAAGTCTTTATCTGCGAGCGGTGGTATGGCATCCATACATTAATATAAACAAGCTTCTGCTTATCTGTCGTCTTCAAATCTGTTGAAGGAACAGGCAGTTCTTTCCCTTCTTCCTCATAACCGCTAATCATAAGCGACAATACGTCCTGGGCGTACTCCACCGCCTCCTGTTCATTCTCTGCAAATGTGTATGCGCCATCAATATCAGGGAATGAAATATTAATATATCCCTCTTCACTATAATCAAAAATTGCCGGATATGTATAATTATCTTTCATGTTTCTCACCTCTGCATTTATTATAGCACGTATTTAATACGTGTCAATATTTTTTTGCAATATAATTTTTTTATGAGCATATTTTAACTTTAAATATCGTATGTACCGTTAAGCTTTTGCTTTTTTATATAGGAAAGTCTTGTGTGATAATACGGTTTAACATTTTGCATTTTATAAATATTATGATATAATATACTTGCTTTTCAATATAGTGGCTTATCCGAATAGCATTATATTACAATATAATTCAGAATCAAAATCTCTGAATTACAAGTGAACCGGTATAAATATATAACTCCTTATTGAGATGGAGAGGTCAGGAAGGGTTTGATAAAAAGCACATGTGCTTACCTAATGGTTCCGAAGACATGAAACTATTTTTAACGTATTCACTTTATTCGGAGGTAGTCATATGCGCTATAGAGAAGTTGTAAAGAAGTTACGTAAGGCAGGATGGTACGAGGTCCGTCAAAACGGGAGCCATCACCAGTTTACACACGCAGAATGTGGGTATGTAGTAACTGTAGCGGAACACGGCGGAAAAGATATTCCAAAGGGTACTCTCGAAGCAATTGAAAAGTCAACAGGTCTGTCTCTTAAGAGATAGACCTGTTTTTATGTCCGTTTAAAAGCGGCTTATAACATTTTTGATGATTGCCTTATTCAGGCCGCTTATACTGCTTTAACGCGCATTTTTTATTATCACATATAAGTATCACCGCCCCACATTCCTTCGTCACATACACCCTCGCCCCTGCCGCATACAATCTCTCCAGTGCCTCCTTCGCAGGATGTCCGTAGGTGTTGTTCTCCGAGCAGGATATGACTGCCGCTTCAGGTCTGACGCTTTCCAAAAATGCCTCACCGCTTGAGTATTTTGAACCATGATGCCCGACCTTTAACACATCGCAGTCAAGGCTTACGCCAAGCTCTGCGGCGTTTTTCATCACTCGTTCCTCCCCCGCCATGTCAAGGTCTCCGGTAAACAAAACGCTAAAGCTTTCATTTTTTTCCGTCCTGCACTCCAGCTTAAGCACCATTGAACTGCCGTTTGCATCCTCTATATAATCATTTTCCCCGGGGTTTAAGCAGGTAAATGATGTGTCTCCAAAGGACAGCGACTCACCCGTACCGATAAGCATAACCGGTATATTATAGTCCTCTGCCAGGACTATTAATTCATCAAAGCCTTCATTGATGCCAAGCGCATCCGGCAGAATTATACTTTTAACACGCCCGCTTAAAATCAAATCATCCGCGCCATTTATATGGTCGGTGTCGGCATGGCTTAAAAACAGGCAGTCAACGCTTTTTATTCCGTAGAAATTGAGCATCGGAATAATTCTTGCAAGCCCGACATCATTAACACTTGAGCTTCCGCAGTCTATAAGCGCCGTCCTGCCGTTTGGAGTCTGTACCAGAATGCTGTCTCCCTGCCCTACATCAGCAAAGGTCATGGTCAGGCACCTGTTGTTTTTCGCAGTAATAATAATAAAGCATAATGCCGCTGAAAACATCAGCAGCGCAAATCTTATGATAATACGTGGCTGCTTTCCCCCAATTTTAGCTGCTGCTTCTGTGTCGTCTATACTGTCTATGTAACCTAAATGCGGCTGTTTTACGCCCGTTTTAGCTGCTGCAATGGTTGTGTTTTTCTCATTAATTTGCTTCTTAAGTATCTCAGTTTTTTCTTCACTCTCAGATGCTTTTTTTTCACTCTTCTTCTCTAACATGTGTTTTGCGGATATCTCAGTTTTTCCTTCGCTCTCCGGCACATTTTTATCTGCCCTCTTCTCTCTTAACAGGCTGCACGACATAAGCCGCATAACCAGTCCGAGCACAATATAATACACCGCAATTTTCCACACAGCCGGTCTTCCGATAATCATCTGTGCAAAAGGAATATTGCCGGTAAGCTCGCAAATTCTCTTATAAAACAGCAGTATATAATGTGCTGCTCCCGATGAAAACAGCGCGGCGTTTCTGCTTAATTCCGAAATAAAAACCGCCGAAAAGCCTGATACCATTACTAGGGATGCAAACGGAATTACCGCAAGATTTAACAACACGGCAAATGAAGGATATACATACATGAAATAAAGAAGCACAGGCATTGTGCACCACTGGATAACGACGCCGGCCACAATGGTTTTTATGATAACATTTTTAATGTGAAGGTATTTGATGACAAGCGGGGAAACAAGTGCGATTGATAAAATGCAGGAGACTGACATTAGAAACGCAAACTGATAAAGCATTAACGGATATTCACAAAGCACCATAATTGCTGACAGACATAACGCCGACGCCATATCGTAGCTTTTGCCGAGACATTCAGCCGCAAGAAATATAATAAACATTATTATTGCCCTGAGAGACGATGTGCCGAGTCCCGTCATGATTCCATACATTACAATAATCGTCCCGGAAATCGCTGCAGACAATATAAAGCCTGCAGCAAGCCTTCTTAACAGCCTGTAAATTCCCCTGCCTATCAGCGAAATGTGCAGACCGCTTATGGTAAGAAGGTGTGCAATCCCCGCAAATTGATAAAGTGATTTCAGATTATCATCAAGGCTCGTTCTGTCACCAAGCAGCATTGCCGAAAGCACCTCTAAGTCCTCGCCTGAAAAAGTCCGGACAAGTCCCGCACGCAGCCTTTCCTTTAATTCAAACAGCCATTTATACACCCTGCTTCTCTGATAGCCTGTGACCTTTAAATAGTCTGCATTAACATAGTATTTAATGCCCAAAGCTTTATAATATTCCAGCGCATCAAACTGTCCCGGATTTGCCGCAGGCTTTAATCTGCTGATTGTGCCCGACAGGCTCACACTGCTGCCCGGAATTACTCCGTAATGAGTACTGTCAGTATACACAAAAAGCCTCTTCACCTTATACTGCCTTTCAAACAGTCTTACGGACACATCTTTAATTGTAAATCTAATGGAATTATCAAATTCCTCGCATTTTTCTACAACCCCTTCAGCAAAGACATATATTTCATCATAAATGACAGCATCCGTTTTGCCCAAATAAGCCTTAGCCTTTGTATAAGTACCGGTCGAAGCTGCATTACCGGTTTTTCCAGATAAGGCTTCAACCCCTGAATGCACGTCATACATCTCTTCTTCCCTTAAATACACACCATGCAAGGCTTCTGCCCCTGAATGCACGCCATGCAAGGCTTCAGCCCCTGAATGTACGTCATACAACTCTTCAGTCCACAGCCTGTCAAAGGCAGTTTCATAACCTGCCGAAAGCATCACAATAACGCCCGCATAAAAAAATACGGGCAATGCAAGCCACAGCCTGCTCTGCCCGGTTTTGTTCATAACAGCATCATGAGGGCGCCGCCTAAAGGCGCCCACTCTGCTTATAAATAAGAAAATTGCAAATGCTGCAGTCACGCTGCAGATAAATGCATTCCAAAGACCAATCCAGGCAAATACCTCTCCAAGTACAAAGCCCGCGAAATAATAAACAAAAGGTCTTTTAATAATTTAATCCTCCTCCAGGGTTCCTACATAATCAAGATTTCTGTCAAGCGGTCCGCTGCCGACATCTAAATCAAGGTCTGAAACAGGCGTACCGTCAACCATAATCTGCACCTTATTTACAGTCGAAAGCTCAGTCAGTGAATTAACCAGCGAGTATACCGAAATATCTGTACCAAGATTCAGCGAATTATCTATAAATGCAGCGTCAAAATTAACATAGCAGATTCCATCGCTAACATTTATACTAAGTATATTTAAGTCCTCAGGCAGTGTAGGGTATACTCCGTCCTCATTCGGTCCTTCAATAAGCTGAGATATTACAAGACGTTCATTTGATACCGCATTACTAAACACAACGTCCCTGTCGCATTCTATAAGCTTCTTGCCGGATTCATCAGTAAAATACAACGTGATTTCCATACGCTTAAGTGCCTCAATATCATTGTTATCTATCAGCATTGATAAATTCATCTTGGAAATATCCCTGCCTGACGCATCCTTAAGATTATTATTGCCTATCAGAAATGATATATATTCTACATCCGGTATCTGGCATAATGTCTTTGTTACCGCAGCCCTGCATAATATTGCGTCCGTGGAATTAAGCTCATAATAATCAGATGAAAAGCTTACCGAAATCATATTCTGCTGTGCATCATAATGCGTCCAGAGAATTCTTATATTGTCCGGCAATGCGCTCGAGCACTCGACGCTTTCCGGACTGCCCGTCATGCGTTCAAACAGCTGCGCAATAAGCTTGTCCTTATCCTTCTCTTCCGTTACATAATCCTCAGCCACAAGCTTTATCTTTGACTGATCCCTGTAATATATCTTATATAAGCCTTCATCCAAAGCTTTATTTTTACTGCCGCAGCCCGTTATAGTGCAAAAACCAAGGAGCAGAATCGTCATAAGCATAATTAATATCTTCTTCATATATTCTCACTCCTATTCAATATATATAAGCGGTATGCGGACATTAAATGTAGTGCCCTCATCCAGCTTGCTGTACAGCTTAATATCGCCCTTGTGCGAAAAAACAATACTCTGGGTTATCGCAAGTCCCAGACCGGTTCCGCCCGATTCCCTTGAGCGCGCCTTATCAACCCTGTAGAATCTGTCAAAAACCTTGTCCTGCTCATTATCAGGTATGCCTATACCATTGTCCTCAACCTTCACAAAGAAATACTTATGGTCGGCGTTTAACGTAACCTTTACCCAGCCGCCCTCGCGGTTATACTTGATGGCATTCTCCACAAGATTTGAAAGTGCAAGCGTCAGCTTCATCTCATCGACCTCAGCGACAACAGGTCTGAAGCTTTCGAGTATAAGCTCAACATTTTTCTTTGCGGCAATAGGTGTAAGCTGCTTTAACAGTGCCTCAAGCAAATCGTTAATCTTTGTCTCGGTAATATTTAACGAATTGCTTGTCTTGTCCATTCTAACCAGAGATAGCAGGTCCTCGATAATACGGTTCTCCCTGTCAACCTCATTTGCAATATCGACCATAAACTCCCTGTAAAGCTCAACAGGAACATCCTCCTGCGAATTTAACGAATCCGCAAGAATCTTTATAGAGGTTATAGGCGTCTTAAGCTCATGTGATACATTTGAAACAAACTGCTGTCTCGATTCATCAAGGTTTTTAAGCTTTGCAAGCACCTTGTTGTACGAGTCCGAAATGTCTCTTGTCTCTTTATAAGTGGATACAACAATATCCTCCTGCACATTGTATTTTGCAGACTCCTTAAACTTGCCGACCAGCTTCCTTAACGGTTTCATAAGCAGCGCCGAAACAAAATATGACAGCACCGCAATAATGATAAACGTAATAATTTCTATAATATCAATTATAACCGTAACTCTTTTATTCCATGCCTCAACATCAGCAGCGTCCACAGAGAATAAAAGCACACCGGACAGGGCATCCTCTGCCTGCGACACTATCGGCTGCACAATATTGATATTCCAGCCTGAACGCTTGTAAAAAGACTTTGTGCCGTCCGACATACACTTCATAACCAGTTCTGAAATATTATACCTGCCCTTGTCAATAACATATGTATCTCCTACAATAACATATGTATTATCAATAACCTCTGCCCTGCCATTATAAAAGTTCGCCATCTGCACCAGCTGAGAATTTAACACCGCATTATCGGTATTGGCAAAATATTCGCCCTTTGAAAGCTGGTTAGACATAATAAGGCTGTGATTTTGAACATCCATGACCAGATTGTTCATCTGAACAGAGACCGCAGCACTTCGGATAACACCACAAACCACAATAACCGGCAGCATGGCAAATAAAACGAGGACTAAAATAAGTATTATTCTAAGGCTGGTGGCTTTTGATAACAGCTTCTTAACCCTTAAAATAATAACCAACCCCCCACTTGGTAAATACGAACTGCGGAGCTGTCGCATTTGCCTCAATCTTTTCTCTTAATCTTCTGACATGAACATCAACGGTTCTGACATCGCCCGGATATTCATAGCCCCAGACAATATTAAGAAGCTTCTCACGGCTGTATACCTTGCCCGGATTCTTAAGCAAAAGCTCCAAAAGGTCAAATTCCTTAGCTGTAAGATTCACCTCTTCGTCATCAATAAATACTCTTCTGGACTCCGGCTCCATAACAAGATTCTTAACCTTAATGACATTTGTATTGACCTCTTCAGTCTTCTTCTTTGAATTTCTTCTGATTATCGCCTTAATACGAGCCTTAACCTCCAGTATATTAAATGGTTTCGTAATATAGTCATCAGCGCCGTAATCAAGACCAAGAATCTTGTCCATATCATCATTCTTAGCAGTAATCATAATGATAGGCATATCCGAAAACTCTCTTATCTGCTGGCACACGCCAAAGCCGTCCAGCTTTGGAAGCATGACATCTAAAAGTACTACGTCGTATTCCTGCTTTTTTGCATATTCAAGTGCTTCCTCGCCGTCATACGCACAGTCGACCTCCATGCCCTCCTGCTCAAGACTGAACTTGATTCCCTTAACTATAATCTTTTCGTCATCTACTACTAATACCTTAGCCATGGCTTCCCCCTTAAATATGTCCTGTTGTATTTTGTTCAATACACGCATGCTAATCAGCCTGCCGTAATTAAATCCTTTATCTTATTATAAATGCTGTCCTTTATGCCCGATACCTTCTTGATATCCTCTGTTCTTTCAAATGCTCCATTCTCATTGCGATATGCAATGATATCCCTAGCCCTCGCCTCCCCTATACCCGGAAGCGAAACAAGCGTCTTTATATCTGCAGTATTAATGTTGATTCGCAAGTCCTCATACGCATCTTCAAGTGCAGCGGTCTGCATATCCTCCACAGAGGGAACAACAATCTTCTGCCCGTCCGTCAATACGCCCGCCAGATTAAGTCCATCCTCTGCCGCATCTGCTGTCAATCCTCCCGCCGCCTCAACAAGCTCAAAAAGCCTGCTGCCGCTTTTCATCTCGTATACGCCGCTTTTTACAATCTCTCCACATATATATACATAAATAGCATCGGAGGACTCCTCTACGGCATCACTCTCAACAGCACTTTCCGAAACAACTGCCTCCCTTAATGATACCTGTATATCCGGCTCATCACCTATATCGCTGCAGCTGTACGCAGCTCCGCACACGACAAAAACAACCGACAGAAAAAGCAATTTATAATTAATTTTCATGCATACAACGCCTCCAAAACGGAGATATCGTATACCTTCACGCTTATTATTATTCTATCGTAAATACAGATTAAATCAAGAGTTTTCTTTTCACCATTTGAAAATTACTATTCCTGCAATTGCTAAAGCCGCGCCAACCACGCTCTTTAGCTCAAATCCGGTTTTCTCCACTCCGAAAAGCCCGAACACTTCAATAATATATGCAGTGATAATCTGAGCTACTACAATAATCATCACAGCCTTTGCAGGACCAAGGCTGTCCATGCCCTTAATCACAGTAAGCGTAATAAATGCTCCGACTGCGCCTGCCAAAAGCATATATTTTGGCTGCACATTAAGTATTGCCGACACACTCTGTCTTCCTGTTGCCAGCCACGCGAACAGACACACAATAAATGCCGTAAGCTGCGCAAAGCCTGTCGTAACCCAAAGACTTGACTGTTTTGTAAGCTCTGTATTAAAAACTCCCTGAATGCTCATAAGCGCCCCTGAAATCAGGGCAATTATTATACCCCACATCTGCGTATGCCTCCTTTTATATGTTTGTGAAAAAAATAATTATTTGTAATTATGTGAATAATATTATCCTCGCAGGCTCCGCCAAAAAAGTCACCTGCCGATGATAAAATTATTCACATAATAATGCCGAGGGTTTTCACAAACGATATAAGTAGTATACGCAGAATTGATTTTTTTAGTCAGAAATATGTTTTTACTCTTTCCCTCTAAAAAAGTTATCAGCCGATGATAAAAATTATTCACATAATTAATTATGATTTTAGTTTGACTAGACGTGGTTTTTTAAGTAAAATTGTATCTGTATATGCTTATTACTGCGCAGTGCTGCGATAGCCTGCTGCAAAGGTTATTTTGTATTTTTTATAAGTATTGCTTGAAGGGCGGTGTAATTGTGGGATTTGTTTTGTATAGAAGTGATAATGAATTAAGGAAGCTCTGGAATGATTTTTCAAGCCTTATTTTTCCGTTATGCAGCTCTTATATGCGCAGTCCTGAGGCATCCTATCAGGCGCTTATAAATGTTTTTGTTGAGGCGATGAAGTATGAGCATGATTTTGAAGATGATACGGCAGCAAAGAACTGGCTGATTATATGCACCGAAAGGGTGTGCCGCAATATGCTCAATGGCTGGTGGCGATATTCCGACTCTGAATATGAGCTTCCTTCGGATGCTATAGTGTATGACCATGAAGGCTTTTTTGATGAGCTCGCTGCTCTTCCGCACAAATACAAGCTGGCTTTATTCTTAAAATACCATGAAGGGCTTTCAACTGAAGAGATTGGCAGGCTGCTTAAGGCTTCACAGCACATTATAAGAAGCCGTCTGCACAATGCAAAAGCATTTATAAATAACGCAGACTCTTTTCCTGATGTACAGGCATTCAAGGCTGCCTATGATTCAGTGGTTCTTCCTTCGCATATAAGCCAAAGCCTTTGCGATATATGTATATCACAGGCACATGACGAAGAATTCGACAGTAACATACTGCCTGAAGAAGCCATGCCTGATGAGGGCGACCCTTATCAGTATTCATTTCGTGTATCTGAGGATTTTGACGACAGGGCTGAAAGCATCGCACTCCTTAAAGCAAATTTTCCGAAGCTTATTCCCGGATTCTTATGCATAATTGCAATAATCATTATCATGATAATGTATTTTATAAAGAATCCTATGTGATAATACGCAAATCATTTCTGCACAATTTTACTCAAAGATACTCAAAGCAAACAGGAGCACGCTTCTTTTAGGAAGGTCATGCTCCTGTTTTTATATATTTCGGTTCAATATAATTATTTAAAATACGTCTTTGCTTTCAAGCATCCTTTACAGACTACTTCCTGTATGCCCTTCTTTTATTAACCACGCCAAACACAACAACTGACATCATAATCAGCATCAGATACAATGCTACGCTGTGATTGTCGCCTGTTGACGGTGTATTTCCACCATGAGGCTGTGACTGCGGTTGTGTAACCGGTTCAACACTCTGTGACTGCGGCTGCGTAGCCGGTTCAACACTCTGTGACTGTGGCTGAGTCTCTTCCTCATCCATAGGCGAAATGATAAGACTTGAAGGGTCAGCAATCTTTATCTTTCCGTCGGCGTCCTCAAAAAGCTCACCGCAGCGTAAGCATTTATAATGTGCCCTGCAGCCTGCCTCTGTTTTGGTCGGATGTACTTCGGCAACAAAGCTTAAATTGTGACCGAGTGCATCAGTTGAGATATGCTCTCTTGACAACTCTGTGCCACACTCGCCGCAATATACCACCTCATCAAAGGAGCCTCCCTCCTCACAGCCTGCCGGTATTTCATTTTCAACAACTGCGTCTGAAGGTGTATGCACGACTGCTGTAAGCACGATGCCGCCAACATTCTCCCTGCTTATCGTAAACGGATAAGCGGTATCGTCTGCCTTGTATAAAGCAGGTGTCTCTGTCACCATATAAGAATAATCACCATATGCAAGCTTCACGCTTACTGTTCCATCCTCACCCGTGTACAGCACCTTGTCTGAATCAGTTATCTTTATGCCGCAATCCTTTACAGGCTCGCCTGCATGGTTAGTAACCTTTATTGTGACCGGAGCGATTCCGGCATCGGTGATTACGTAGTCGGCGTATATTATACCTGTATATCTGCCCATTCCTATGACCATAAGCTTTGCCTCTCCGACATCTTTACTTCCATCATAAAGCACTCTGTAATCAGTACCACATGTAAGCGTATTGTCGCCAATTTTAACAGTCACATCAGGCTGCTGCTTGTCACCGTTATATACGGCCTCTGCCACCAAAACATCCGCAGTACTTAAATCCGTAATAAAATCACCGTTTTCAGCATCTAAGCCTGCTTTACTGATCAAATCACTAAATAAAACTTTTCCACCAAACAAATCTGTAATCATATACATATTTTCAGCCGATGTTCCTTCAGGCATTTCATTTAGCTCAATCTCACGCACACTCATGCCAAAGTATTCTTTTGAAGCATCCGCTGTAGAACAATTGCTCAAAGGAAGCGTTACAGTATAACCAGACACATCTGCCATCTCAGATACTGTTGTATAATTGCTTTCATAATCATATGGAGGTATTTCATCCATAGAAATATAGTTTCGCTCACCTGATGAAGCAATATTGCTGCTAATTCCATCTATCCTCCATTCTCCATCCTGAAGTGATATATATAGATAATAATAATAGTATATATGATAGTCATTTTGTACAAGAATCGGGATATATGCCTCTGTATGCTCATTATTTGTAAACATTAACTTTGCCGGCTTATATAAGCCTTCATCATCAACAACTACAAAAGTTGTTTTTTTCAAGTCTTTCATATCAAAAACCCTGGAGTCATCCGCTATAGCTCTTTGATAAATCACATCCTTATCATCATAATAATCCAAAATATAGCTACTGTAATCACGTTCTCCGTTATTGTAGTCCGAAGTATAACCAAACCCGTCAGGGAAATAACGGTTTCTTTGAACATAAGAATAGTCGTAATAACTTAAATTCATTTTAAAACATAAATCATTCGGAGCAACGCTAACATCAAAACAGTTAAAAATACTGCCTAATGAATGTGGCGAAACATCTGACAGAAAAACCTTATATCCTTTAATATTCCCCTCAGTATCTCTTACCTGCTTTGCAGAAATATTTTCCGCTGTCAAAGTCTCGGACACAACCTGTGAAATAATATCAGAAATATAGTTTCTGACATCACTATCTGATGCAAATGAACCTTTCTGAATCAGATACTCAGCTACTCCGTAAAAATCCTCCCAGATATAATCATCATCGAGAGCACTTTTGACATCATCATATGTGATATCGGTATCTCCATCATTTATCATGGATGTAACCACATGGCATACAGACGATATAATGCCATAATAGGCTATTGCAGAAATATAATTATTCATAAAAGTCTTTTCTGCTCCGTCAGGCATCATATCAGCAGCCATACTCATATAGTAAACATAATCCGATACTGTATATATGTTATCTGTCGGGAAGAAAATGTTTAATCCATTTGCATTCGTACTGCCTTCCTCAATATCCGCCTTAAATAGTCTGCCATTTAAATCACGGACATTTCTGCCGTTTGCCGGTGTGTTTTTAGCCCATTTATTAGCATAATATATAACATCATCACTGCTGTTATCTCTGTCATTAAGTGCGTTTAATATATTTAACGAATATTGCGTGTACTTATTTATACAACTTTTTATTTCATCCGGAGTTGCAATGTCATCTTCAGTCTGTATACAACTCAAGGCGCCCATAAAGTTTCCGAAATCATACAAGTCAATCTGTATGTCCTTAGCATATTCATAGGCAGCACCAATGGAGTACAATTCATCATAAAAGTTATAATAATTGTTAACAGGATTCTTTGTTCCCGCCTCACTAATTAGTATTTCACTTATTCGTTCAAGATTTGGCAGTATCCGCTCTCTAAAATTCTTAATGTCTATAACCGAAAGCGTCCAGAGCCATTCACCATCTTTCTTGGCATGATTACAATAATCATCAGCAATTTTTTTTCCTATCTCATATCCGTTCATAGAAGGATTATCCTTAATAACATTCAGCCACTCGGTGTAATACTGACCGTACACCGGCTCCTCCTCAGCTGCACCTATATAATAATCCGTGAATGAGCTTAATGCTACTATCATCTCAACATTACCCATAACACAAGCATCATAATTTATTATTTCAAATTTGTTGCCATCATTATAAAAATCACTTTCGCTTAAAGCTTGTATTGTTTCATATAAGTACAATTCATTTCCGCCAAGCATAGAACTGCTAAATCCATATACAGGACCCTCTCCATGATCCCATAAAATAATATCATATAAGTCGGCAGGATAATTTTTGTAGCAATAATCTACAAATGTAGTTAAGGTTTCAGGATCTCCTAATTTAGTATTTTGAATACTGCTTATTCCGGTCTCCTCAATAAGTGTCATGAAGCCATGCTCTTCGCCGTCCTTCTTTCCCTCAAGTTTCCATACCTGGTTGTATTTTTCGTTAATTGAATCGGCACCGTTAAGATATTCTGACGGTGTGTTCCAATCCCCCCTTGTACAGCCGGTCATAATAATAATATTAATATTTTCATTGTATTCTGATTCCGTCATCTGAATTATGTTACCGGTTGCGCCACTATAATAACTTTCCAGATCCGATCCGTCAAAGTACAACATAATTGTACGGGTAGGCGTCTGTACGTCTGCATACGCCGGTGAATCCGGAATGCTCATAATGGCAACTACAAAAGCAAGAACTATTACCATTATCCTTTTTAATAATTTCATCAGTGATACCTCCTCGTAACCACATATTATATTAACATAATACCATTAATTTTATTTTTTTCATTAAAAACAATATCATTTACACAAATTTTTTCACAGTTCTTGACATCATGTCAACAAGCGCATATAATATATTTATTGACACAATGTCAGCAAAAAAATAATAAGGAATTTGAAAATATGATTAAAGGAACGCCTGAATTAATTGCCCAAAGAAGAGAAGAAATTATCAATGCATGTGAACAGCTTTACAAGGATATGAGCTTTAAGGATATTACGCTTAAAGAGATAAGCAGCGTCACATCCTTTTCACGCCCGACCATATACAACTATTTTGAAACGAAGGAAGAGATATTTCTTGCACTTTTTGAGCGTGAGTACAATCGCTGGAATGAAGACCTTGAAAGAATTATCTCTGATAATGAGCAGCTTACACGAGTAATGATTGCAAAAAAGCTTGCATATTCTCTTGAGAAAAGGCAGCAGCTTTTAAAGCTTTTATCTATGAACAATTATGACATGGAGGCAAACTCCAGAGCAGAGCTTCTTACAGATTTCAAGATTGCCTACGGAAAATCCATTAGTAATGTCCGCAGTATACTTGACAAGTTCTGTCCTGAAATGGATGCCGGCAAAAAGCAGAGCTTTATTTATATATTCTTTCCTTTTATGTTTGGAATATATCCCTATACTGCTGTAACAGACAGGCAAAAAGCCGCCATGACAGCCGCCGGCGTTGATTATAACTATCAATCCGTTTACGAATTAACATACAGCTGTCTTCTGGGGCTGTTCGGAGAAAAATAACCGCCGGTGACGAATCTGATATCATGATTTAACCGTCGTTTTATGAAATAATTATATAAGGAGTATGAAAGATATGAAGTATACAAGGCTTGGAAATTCAGAACTGATTGTTTCACGCATTTGCATGGGATGTATGGGCTTCGGAGACTCAAAGAGAGGGCAGCACAGCTGGACCATTGATGAAGAGCATTCAAGGGAAATTATTAAGCGCGGGCTGGAGCTTGGAGTTAATTTTTATGACACTGCCATCGCATACCAGAGCGGTACAAGCGAGCAGTATTTAGGAAGAGCGCTTCGCAGTCTTGCAAAGCGTGAGGATGTGGTTGTTGCCACAAAGTTTCTTCCGCGTACTTCGGAGGATATTAAGAACAATATAAGCGGACAGCAGCATATTGAAAATATGATAAACACAAGTCTTAAGAACCTTGGCATGGATTATGTGGACCTGTATATTTATCATATGTGGGACTGGAACACCCCTCTTTACGATATTCTTGACGGACTGAACCGAATTGTTAAGGCAGGCAAGGCAAGATATATCGGTATTTCAAACTGCTTTGCATGGCAGCTTGCAAAGGCAAATGCTCTCGCCCAAAGCGAAGGCTTTGCGAAGTTTATTTCAATTCAGGGACACTATAATCTGCTGTTTCGTGAAGAGGAGCGTGAAATGGTGCCATATTGTGAAGAAGAGAACATTGCACTTACGCCATACAGTGCGCTTGCAAGCGGACGTCTTTCCAGAAAGCCAGGTGAAAATGATACAAAGCGTGCCGCAGAGGATACCTACGCCAAATTCAAATATGACGCTACCGCTGCGCAGGATAATATCATCATCTCACGCGTAGACGAAATTGCAACAAAGCGCGGCGTATCCATGACAGAGGTTTCCCTTGCATGGCTGCTTACAAAGGTTACGGCGCCTGTTGTAGGAGCTACGAAGCTTCACCACATTGAAGGCGCCGCAAAGGCTGTGGAGCTTGAGCTTACAAGCGAAGAAATTGCTTATCTTGAAGAGCCTTATGTTCCTCATCCCCTAGCCGGAGTAATGGCTCAGAATAAGCCTGCAAACTCAAAAGAAAAGCATGTATGGTCCACAGGTGACCAAAAGCTTGGATAGACCACCTTCTTTTTATATATGACGAAAAGACCATCCCTGTATATCGTGGATGGTCTTTTAATTATTTAACGAAATAATATGATGTTTACGGCAAAAGGGTTCCCTTTATACCTGTTATCTGTGGTCTGCCATATAAAATACGGCGAGTGCGCCCGGTCCTACATGAGTGCCGCTGCAGATATCATAATATTCAAAAATGATTTCCTTTACATGACAGGCCTGCTGTATGGCATCCGCCACATATCTTCCGTCCTCCTCACAGTCTGCATGCACGACTGAAATAATCTGGTTCTCAGGGTCGGTTATTGTCTCCTTAACACGCTCGATAATTGCATTGAGCGTCTTTTTCCTTCCTCTTATCTTTTCAAGTGCTTCAATAGTGCCTTCAGTTGACGCCCTTAAGAAAGGCTTGATATTGAGCACTGAACCGATTGCTGCCGCCGCACCCGAAATACGTCCGCCTCTCCTTAAATATTTAAGGTCATCTACGGTAAACAGATGACACATCTTAAGTCTGTTGTCCTCAAGCCACTTTGCGGTCTGCTCTATCGTATAATCCTCTTCATCTCTAAGCTTTGCAGCGTATATAAGCAAAAGACCAACGCCGAGCGATGCACCGAGTGAATCCACAACTATACACTTTCTGTCCGGATACTTCTCCATAAACTCCTCTGCGGCAATGCGCGCCGCCCCACATGTCCCTGTAAGTCCGCTTGACATACCCATGAACAGAACATCCTCTCCATTCTTAAGGAATGGTTCAAAAAACTTTTTAAATACCTGCGTATTAATTAATGATGTCCTGTAAACAATGCCCCTTCGCATATTGTCATAATACTGCTTTGCGGCGGTAGCATAGTCTCTGCCACGCACATAGTAAGTATATTCGCTGCCATCCTCACAGCTTGCCTTGCCGCTTATCATCTCGATACCGTACTTATCTATCAGCTCATCAGTAAGATTGCTGGTTGAATCTGTACATATTCTAAATTTCATACTCTTCCTCCATATACTGATACTGTCTGTACCATTTAACATTCTTTCTTTAATCATCAAGTAGTATTCAAGACTATATTACATTGTCATCCTGTCTATGTCAATCATATATCTGTTATTTTACCGGACATTGTTAAAAATGCCGGACATCGTCCGGCATACCTTAACAGCCATAGTGTCAATTGATTCTGATACATTGTTAAAGGTGCCAGGCAGGTAACGTCTGACACCCTTTGCATATTCATAATTAAATATATTGTTATTGCCCATGCACCGTAATTACCAGAATTCTTTTAAATAATTCAAGCACAAATAATCCCTATGCATTAACCTTATCAAGCACCCCTTTAAAGGTCTTAAGCATCTCGTCAACATGCTCCTTTTTAACAATAAGCGGCGGCACAAATCTTATTACATTGGTTCCGGCTGTTATCAGAATAACGCCGCTTTCAATAGTCTCCTTTGCTATCGGTCCTACAGGCACATTAAACTCAAGACCCTGCATAAGTCCCACTCCTCTGTGAGCGGTAATGAAATCATACTCATTAACAAGCTCATCAAGCTTCTCTGAAAGATATGCGCCCACCTCGTTAACATTCTCAAGGATGTGCTCTTCTTCAAATATATCAAATACCTTGTCCGCTGCAGCACAAACCAGCGGATTGCCGCCATATGTAGTGCCGTGGTCTCCCGGAACAAGCGCCGCTGCCTTCTCATTTACAAGGAACGCACCTATAGGCAGTCCGTTTCCCAGAGCCTTTGCAACAGTCATGACATCAGGCTTCACGCCTGCGTATTCATGTGCGAACATCCTTCCGCTTCTTCCCATACCGCACTGTATCTCGTCAAATATAAGCAGTATGTCATTTTCATCGCAGATTTTTCTTACGCCCTTTAAGAATTCATCAGTTGCAGGGTAAATGCCGCCCTCACCCTGTACAGGCTCTAAAATAATGGCGCAGGTCTTGTCATTTACAAGTACCTTTACGCTGTCAAGGTCATTGAAATCCGCAAATTTAATGCCTCCGATTAACGGCTTAAACGCCTCCTGATAATGCGGGTTTCCTGTTACGGAAAGAGCGCCCATGCTTCTTCCATGGAACGAGTGGTTCATAGCAATAATTTCATGGTCATTTTTGCCGTCCTTATTGAACGCATACTTTCTTGCCGTCTTAATAGCGCCCTCTATCGCCTCTGTACCGCTGTTGGTAAAGAATACCCTGTCCATGCCCGCTGCCTTTGTAAGCTTCTTTGCGGCCTCAATGGCAGGCACATTGTAATAATAATTTGATGTATGCACAAGCTTGTCAACCTGCGCTTTAACAGCGTCATTAAACTTCTTATTGTTGTATCCAAGACCGAACACTGCAATTCCGGCGGCAAAATCAAGATACCTCTTACCCTCTATGTCATAGAGGTAAACGCCCTCTCCCTTGTCAAATACTATCTGGTACCTGTTATATGTATGAAGAAGCACGCTCTCGGCTTCATCAATGTATTCACTCATTTTCATTGTAATACCTCACATCCTTATTTTCTATAATCGCTGTCCCTATCCCTTTATTAGTAAATATCTCAAGAAGCAGACAGTGTAAAATACGTCCGTCTAAAATATGCACCCGTGACACGCCCTCATGTATTGCGTTAACACAGTTTTGCAGCTTCGGAATCATACCGCCGCCTACATTGCCATCTGCAATAAACTTCTCTGCTTCCTCAACTGTAAGTTCTGAAATAAGACTGCTCTTATCGTTGAAATCTCTGTACACGCCCTCGATATCAGTAAGGAATGCAAGCTTCTCTGCATTTACCGCCTTTGCAATGGCACACGCCGCATCATCGGCATTTATATTATATGAATTAAAATTATCGTCAAAGCCTATAGGACATACTATCGGAAGAAAATCATTTGCCAGAAGGTCCATGATTACCTTTGGATTTACCTTATCAACCTCTCCGACAAAGCCTATATCCTCACCATCCGCAAACTTCTTTGTTACATGAAGCATGCCGCCATCCTTACCGCTTACACCGACTGCCTTTACTCCAAGCTCCTGAACCATTGAAACGAGACTCTTATTAACTCTGTTTAAAACCATCTCGGCGATTTCCATGGTATCTGCGTCTGTTACACGAAGTCCGTTCACAAATCTCGGTTCCATACCGACCTTGCCGACCCATTTACTGATTTCCTTGCCGCCGCCGTGTACGATAATAGGCTTGAAGCCAACAAGCTTTAAGAGAACAACGTCTTTGATGACATTCTTCTTAAGCTCCTCGTCAATCATGGCACTGCCGCCATACTTGACAACTATAATCTTGCGGTTAAATCTCTGTATATACGGAAGCGCCTCTATAAGGACTTCTGCCTTTGACATAATCTCCTGCTCCATCACAATTCCTCCACTGATAAAAATATAATATCCGTCCGCAACGCTCTAGCATAAATATAAATAATAATGCAATGTTACTTCCATTATGCTTTTCTGTCAAGCTCTTTTTTTATTAACTTGGTTTTATTTATGCATTTTATGTTAATAATATCTTTGAATTAATGCATATTGTTTGTTTTATGTAAATTTTTATACACAACAACTTTTGATATATGTTTTTTATGGCACTGCATGATGCCGGTCTGACGCATTTATTCCGCTTTGCCGTTAATAAGTATCTGCAGAATATGTATTCCCCGCTTAATTCTATGCGACAAAAAGCCCGTATACAAAGATTAATCAATGTATACAGGCTGGCTTTTAAATATTCTATCATCAACCTACAGGTATAAACGGAAGCTCATACTCTTCCTGCTCTATACTAAAAGGCTCGGTCTGTGCAGGACTTGTCTCGCTATTTGTCTCCTGCTGTGCAGGCTTTGTCTCGCTCTTTGTCTCCTGCTGCGCAGGCTTTGTCTCGCTCTTTGTCTCCTGCTGTGATGACTTTGTCTCCTGTTGTGCGGGCTTTGTCTCGCTCTTTGTCTCCTGCTGTGCAGGTTTTGTTGATGACTTAGTTTCCTGCTGTGATGACTTTGTCTCCTGTTGTGCAGGCTTCGTTGATGAATCAGTCTGTGCTCCGCCTGAATTATCATTTTCAGGCTTCTCACTTACCTGCTGACTTTCATCCGCATCACCCAAACCGTCACTTTGCCCTTCGCCTTCAGACTCTGTTGTTACTGCCTCGGAATTCTGAGACATCTGCTCTGAATCTGCCTGAATACTCTCGGCAGGTGATGAAGGCTCTTTAGATTCCTCCAGCGTCGTCACAGTATCCTGTACATCACTATGTCTGCCGCTGACATAATAAATTATAAAGGCTGTAACACATATCAGCAGAATCAAAATCAAAGGAATAATCTTCTTATTCTTATTCATTTACATCTCCAATATCATATATCACGGCTTATTTGGAATAAACGGCAACTCATATTCGTCCCAAGGAATTGTAGTACTCGGATCGGTCATAACGTCCTCAGTTTCGAATTCTATCATCTCTATCTCAGGCTTTTCATAAATCTCTCTCTTCATAAATACTCCCTCCGGTAATATTAATATATCTCGGCTTATAATATAACATTATTAAATCTTTTTAAGTATATCATATACTAAATGAAAATACAATTGTTTTTTATTATGCTAAGCAGTATATACCCACATATATAACACATAATATGAATGCATATGGCTGTGCAATCCTCCTAAAGGCATTCATGGTTTACGGGAATACCGGTACCAGTTCAAGTCCTAAATTCTCTTTAAAACCAAACATAAGGTTCATATTCTGTACAGCCTGACCTGCAGCACCCTTAACAAGGTTATCAAGTGCGCCCATCATAATGATTCTTCCTGTACGCTCGTCAATCTTAAAGCCTATATCAACAAAATTGCTGCCCTCAACCCATCTTGTCTCAGGACACACATCCTTGTCAAGCAGTCTGATAAAGTATTCGTCTCCATAATACTTCTCATATATTGCTTTAACATCTTCGTATGTAACATTTTCATTAAGATTAGCGTAAGCAGTTACAAGAATGCCTCTGTTCATAGGAACAAGATGAGGCGTGAAATTAATAAGCACGTCCTGTCCGCATGCGTATGAAAGCTGCTCCTCTATCTCTGGTGTGTGACGGTGTGTTGCAACGCCATACGCCTTAATGCTTTCGTTGACCTCGCAAAAGAGGTTGTTTACCTTTGCTCCTCTTCCTGCGCCTGAGGTACCTGACTTTGCATCTATTATAAGTGAGTTGGCATCAATTACAAACTCCCTGACCAAAGGAATCGTAGTAAGAATTGAGCAGGTTGTATAGCAGCCCGGATTTGCAAGAATTCTTGTCTTTCTGATATCTTCCCTGTTTATCTCGCAAAGGCCATATACTGCCTCATCTATGTACTGCGGTGCAGCATGCTTAATGCCATACCACTTTTCATATACATTAACATCCTTAAGCCTGAAATCCGCGCTTAAGTCGATAATCTTTACCTTTGATAAAATATCGTCATTTACAAGGCTTGCACAAAGTCCCTGCGGTGTTGCTGTAAATATGACATCCACGCTGTCCGCAAGCTCCTCCATATTGTCATCCATGCACTTAGCATCAACAAGCTTAAAGAAATTCTGGTATACCGAAGCGTACTTTTTGTCAACATAGCTTCTTGAACCATACCACGCAATCTCAACCTCAGGGTGCGCCAGAAGAAGCCTTACAAGCTCTGCTCCGGCATATCCCGTCGAACCGATAATTCCTGCCTTTATCATCATTCAATCCTCCAGAAAATATTTTTATGCAGCCGGCAAACGCTCTTATAAAGATGATGCATTTATTAAGCATTTTTGTCAGCACTGTGTTCCAAAACAAATGTCACATATATTTAGTATAGCGGTGTTTTTAATTTAGTAAAGCATTTTTTTCATGTTTATTCAAAAAAAATGCTCCTTTTGCCCACTTCTATGCATTTTGCACATATTTATTCATATTATGTGTATATTATTCATTAAAATCACGTTTTTATAAAATACTATTGCATTCTATATAATATTGTTGTATATTTATTAAAGTTCAATTATAGAATTTTAAATCACGTTCAGGAGGTAATTTCAATGAAGGAAAAAGTTATTTTAGCCTACTCAGGCGGACTTGATACTACAGTACTTATACCTTGGTTAAAGGAAAACTACGATTACGAGGTTATTTGTGTTTGTATCGACGTAGGACAGGAAAGCGAATTAGACGGACTTGAGGAAAGAGCAACTTACACAGGCGCATCAAAGCTCTACATTGAGCATGTTGTTGATGAGTTCTGTGATGAATACATTCTTCCATGTATTAAGGCAAATGCAATCTATGAAAATAAATACTTACTCGGTACTGCCATGGCAAGACCGCTTATTGCAAAGATTCTTGTTGATATCGCAAGAAAAGAAGGCGCTGTAGCTATCTGCCATGGTGCAACAGGCAAGGGTAACGACCAGGTACGTTTTGAGCTTGGTATCAAGGCATTGGCTCCTGACCTTAAGATAATCGCTCCTTGGAGAATCTGGAACATCCAGTCACGTGAGGAAGAGCTTGAATACTGCGCAGCAAGAAATATCGACCTTCCGTTCAAGGCAGACA
Organism: Lachnospiraceae bacterium; assembly: GCA_017442865.1. GTDB lineage: Bacteria > Bacillota > Clostridia > Lachnospirales > Lachnospiraceae > JAFRXK01. Next base: position 42,107 of record JAFRXK010000010.1, read on the forward strand.
GCAGCTACAGCCGCGACCGCAACATCTGGCACATCAGCCATGAGGGTCTTGAGCTTGAGGATCCTGCAAATGCACCTAACTATGACCATATGCTTGTACTCGGCACAACGCCGCAGAACGCTCCGGATGAGGCAGAGGACATCTCAATTTATTTTGAGGAAGGAAAGCCTGTAGCCCTTAATGGCGAGAGAATGAAGCTTTCAGACATTATCAAGAAGTTAAACGCACTCGGCGGCAAGCACGGCATCGGTATCTGCGACATCGTAGAAAACCGTATGGTCGGCATGAAGTCACGTGGCGTATACGAGACACCGGGCGGAACAATCCTTATGGAAGCACATATGCAGCTTGAGGAGCTCATCCTCGACAAGGAAACACTTGCAATGAAGAAGACAATCGGCAACTCATTCGGCGAGGTAGTTTACTGTGCTAAGTGGTTCAGCCCGCTTCGTGAAGCACTTCAGGCATTCGTTGAGTCAACACAGAAGTATGTAACCGGTGAAGCAAAGATGAAGCTCTACAAGGGCAACATCATCAAGCAGGGCACAACTTCTCCATACTCACTCTACAACGAAAGCATTGCATCATTTACAACAGGCGACCTCTATGACCACCATGATGCAGAAGGCTTCATCAACCTTTACGGTCTTTCAACAAAGGTTCGCGCTATGAAGATGGCAGAGATTGAAGCAAATAAGTAATTCATAAAAAATCAGGCAGAAGACTTCCCAAAAGCCTTCTGCCTTTTTCTTTTTCATATATTTAATTTTAATATTCCGGCTTTTTATCTAGCTGCCAGCATTCTAATTGCCATAAACAGGCTCAACAGAATACATACACCGCCGGCAACAACAGCAATAATGCTGCCGCCCTTTGTAGCTGCTGTTACGTACTCAGGCTTATCAGGATTGTAGCGTACTGTTATCTTGTCACCGTTATGAATATCAGTTGGTGCGCTGTTTAACATTTCAGTATACTCTGTGCCGTTAATTGTATAAGTAACCTCTGCTTCAACATCTGTTCTTGTTGAACCGTCAGAATCCTCAACAACAGTCTTTTCAACATTCACAACAGTTGCTTCAATCTCCGGGAAATTCTTCACCTCCGACATGCTCTTAAAGCCCATCACAATAATGACGATACCCAGAATAACACCTACAAGAGAACCAATAAGACCTACCAATCTGTTCATACTTAACCTTCCTCCTTTTATTATTTATATTAAGCTAAAATACACCTATATAATCCGCAAATGCTTTAAGTGTATTTATCTTCGCATTAATATCTTTTTATTTGAATATACGCCTGCAAGAGTGATTCCCGCAAGACTCATCACAAGAGCAATAAGATAATAATTTACATTATCGCCTGTTGCCGGTGACATCTCATTCTTTGTCTCAGCCTGAGTCTGTCCGCCCTCATCAGATTCCTTTGTCTCCTCTGCCGGCAAGCCTCCGTTATAATAAGAGTCTCTTGCCTGAACCAGCTTAAGATTTGTCTGTGGATAATGATTTAATAACAGGGCATCAACATTTTTTATAACTGTAGCAATATGATATAAATCCTTTACATTCGGTTCATCTACCGGATCATCAACGTGCTTTGCACCCTCATCATAGCCTATATTGTACTGCTCCTCATATACTCTGTTATATTCTTCAAGATATTCATCAGTCATCCAATCGTCTACAAACAAATATTCATCATATGGCTTTCTTTCATCACCACACCTGCCATCGCTATAACCGGAATATCCGGCCATTCTCTTTGCATCATAATCAGCCTTTGCTTTCAAATCTTCACTATGTGCCTGTCCGAGTACATAACCTTTATCATATTCCTGCTGATATACTTCCAGATATGCGTTTAAATACTCCGGTCCAAAATCGGCAATGTAAGCAGGCACAGCATCCTTTTCCTGCTTCATGAAACCATCGTCATAGCCATTTGAAAAGCCGCTTTCACTACCGTGAGAAACACCCAAATCATAATCACTCATATTATATTCGGGCATTTCCCTATCGTAATATTCATCATAATCAATGCCATCATAATAATGTTCATCATCTAAAACAATAGGTATAGCCACCTTAAGAAGAGGAAATACGCTGTCTTTAATTGTTTCAATTTCCTGATCAGTAAATACCTTTCCGTTCTCAGAATTTCTCACATAATCAATAACACGTTTTAACAAATCAGCTATCTTTTCCGTCACATAATCCGACCTGTGAACAAGAATCATCCACGCTTTATCATATAACTCCTCACTATATTCCGGATTATTCATCACTGTTGTTAATACATCATCTTTAATGAAATTTATCATCCTTGTACGCTCTTGCGCCGGCTTATCAAATGCTATTTCAAAAAGATTGCTTACAGGCATATCAAGATTTTCAGAATAAACTTCTCTTGGAAGTCTGTCTGAAAGCCAGTCAATAAACTCTGCCAGAAATTCATCTAACTGTGCCTGTCCATACTCTGTCTGCTCAGTCAGTCCGGTGTATGTGGTTATGGTCTGAGGCCCGCCTATCTTTATAAGCCTGCCGTTGGTATGCATACCCCAGTTCTTCGGATAAACATACGGAATAAGGTCGTTTATATTGACAATATTATAAATATTATCATAAACGGTATCATCAACGCTTGCTGCCGGAGCCTCAAATGTATAGACATACAAATCATCATAAGATGTTTCAAACTCCGTAAGGTTTTTATTTATGTATACGCCCATTAAGTCAGAGATGGCGCCTGCCCTTGAATAACCGGTTATCCAGATTTTGTTTTTTGTCAGACTGTTTTCACTGATATAGGCTTTCAATCTTGCAAGCACCTTATCTGCCGAATCCTTAAAGCCCTTTGCGTCTCCTTCCTTGCCCACAATAAAATTTGACGCCCATTCGCTGTCATATTTCTCGCCTCTTATGGCAACCGCAATCAGGTTGTAATCATCAACCTTTTTACTTGCGATAACAGAGCCTATAGTATCTCTTGACGGCTTTTCAACCATATCTGCAACTGCTATATTCGTAAAGCCTGTATCCTCCAGAAGCTTTGTAGTATATGATGCACCTCTTATCTCAAAGGTTGACAGCGCAAGATTCAGTGACATGGTCTGCAAATGCTCGTTCTCAGTCCTGCTGCTCTGCCTGAAGTAATCATCGCTATAATAATATGTCTCCTCTGTCACATCCTCAAAAGCCGGCATATAGCTGAACCTTCCGGTCTGCACGCCGCCTGCAAATGAAGTAAATGGCACTGCGCTTATAAGAACCGCCAGAATTAAAAGGATGCTTATTATTTTTCTTTTTTCCATAAACCCCTGCTCCTTTTTTAAGGATATAATACTATTATAATTATAAAATTATAATGGTGTCAATCATTATTTAAGCATCCGCTTCCCTGTCTTATTTACATAATAAGCTCTGAAACTGTTTCAATATCAGCCGAAGCCTCTACCTTCTGTGTTACACCATCTCCTGTATTAGGATGTTGTACCGAATAAACTACATCAATTCCAAACAATATCAGCAGTACAACGCAGATTATCTTCCTTGCCTTTAATTTAATCAGACAATAAAGGCTGTCTAAAAGCGGTGCAAATATATAAGTAAAACCTACTCCGGCAAGTCCGAAGACAAACAGACCCTCAAAGCATATCCTGCCCTTGATGTTCATAAAGTATCCCGTGTAGTCCCACCACTTCATTCCTGCAAAGGTTTCAAGCCCCCATGCAGTTATATATTCAACAATTCCACACACAACAAACGCACCGATAAACATCAAATAAGGCTTTTCACGAAGCGGCTTTAATAATATGAGAATAAGCAGTCCTCCGACGCCGTATATCGGCAGCCATGGTCCAAACATGGTTCCTCTGTTTACAAATGTACCTGTCTCAGCAATATGTAAGAGTACCTCCCACAGCCATCCGACCATTGAAAATGAGAAGAAAAACAGAATATACGTTACAACAGTATAATCTCTCTTATAGTCAATCCTCAGCCACTTTCTTTTTTCAACAAACGGAAGCTTATAATCAACCATCCTGTACGGCCATTCATAGCTTTCTTCTACCGCAAGAGCATCATCATTCAAAACCTCACTGTATTTTTCGACTGTCTTTTCCCTGAGCTTCATGTACAACTCGGCATAAATGCACTCCTTGTACGGATTTAAAAATAAAACTCCTAATATTCCACCTGTAATTAATGATAAGATTTCCCATCCGATAAGAGAAAGCTCCAGCTTGAAGGTGTTCCATTTATCTCCGTACATCATCTCCTTAGAGATTGCAAAGGCTTCCTTTCTTCCTGCGTCAGGATTCTCGGCAAGTATATATGGTATCATAAGATATTCATAATGCTTGATAACTCCGCCCACAATTGTAAGCGACCACAGAGTATTAAACAAATTTCTCAGGAACATAACCAATGCAACATGTCTGACTCTGCCGACCTTATATACAAAAAGGAGTTTTTCTGCCTTTGTATATCTGTATCTTCTGTTCTCAAGGAAATACCTGTTTTCTCCGACCCTTATCATGCTCACTATAAACATTGAAAAGAGCATGGAAATAACAGCCATTATAAAAATCAGTATTGACTCCTTTACCTTATTCTGAAAAGCAATCTTATTGATACCGTTCAAAATTCCGAAACCGAATGACCTGCTTTGTGCATATTCATTAACAAACACCGAAAGGACTCCGCTATTATACTTCTCTGATGTCTCCTCCGGATTTAAATCGAATGGATTTAAATTGTGTTCTGAAAGAAACTCAAGTATAACATTTGAAGCAGAATAATTATCGGATATTTCATCCGTAATTTCACCATTAACACCCTGCTGCATTACATCAGCGGTTCTGTAATGATAACCATTATTAATAATCAATCCCGCAATGAACACAATCATTACATTTATAAACCAGTGTTTTTTCAGGCTTTGTCTGGCATTTTTCCTAAGCTCTTTTCTACTTCCCATATAAGTTTCCTCTCATGAATTCTTTGACAGCTTCAAGCTGCTTTAATGCAGTATCTCTTCCCATATCGTAAGATGCCTGTATCTTCTGCCTGTCATGCTCCACCCTGCCCGCAATAATAGGCTCCTTAGGGCAGATAATAAATGCATTGCCGCATCTTTCCTGCTCAAAAACATATTCTCTCTGCTTATTGTATATAAGATGGCGGTTTTTCACAGCTTCAATCAGCTTCGGATATTTTCTGTACATTAATTTCATCAATGGTATCGTGCTGTTCTTTTCTTTTATGTAATCTCTCGTCTGCGTAAGAATAACAATGTTTTTTCTGTACCCGCTTTTATTCATAAACTCCAGCGGAATAGAATCCGAAATGCCGCCGTCAAGGAGCTGCATCCCGTCAAGGCAGACCGCCTTTGATACAAGCGGCATGGAGGCTGACGCCCTCACCCACTCAAAGCACTCATCATCAGCCTTATTGCACTTATGATAAACCGGCTGTCCCGTATTCATATCGGTGCATACAACATAAAAATCCATAGGCGACTTATCATACGCCTCATAATCAAATAAATCCAGCTCCTTTGGAATCGTCTGATAGCAGAACTTGGCACCGAACAAATCACCAGTCTTAATCAATGACCGAAAACTGCAGTATCTTGGGTCATCGCAGTACGCTAAATTGTACCTTAGTGCCCTGCCCTTCTGTCCCGACTTGTAATTACAGCCAAACGCCGCGCCTGCGGACACTCCGATTGCACAGTCAAATTCAATATTGTTTTCAAGAAATACATCAATTACTCCGGCGGTAAATATGCCTCTTAAGCCTCCGCCTTCCATGACAAGACCGGTTTTTCCGTGTTCATTATCGCTCATAATCAAATATATAATCAATTATCGTGATGTTATTATCAAAATCCGATAACCGATTATGCTCCCTCCTTTGTATTAAAGGTATTAAACTATTGCCTGTAATTATACGCATTTTCAAATTTAATATTATAAATATCCGAGCCGTCGTTTGAAGACCAGATTCTATACGACGCCTTTGATTTATCGTCTATCACTTTGACATTTCTTATTGTTATATCGTGAATGCTTCCCCTCTTTAAAACAGTAGTCCACCTTGGGGTTGAGCCCGGAATTGAAAAATCTCCTGCCGGCACGTTGGTAAAATCAAGCCATATATTCCAGCCGTCTCCGTTCTCAGGCACATCTATCTCTTCAATGGTAATATTCTCCCAAAGGACATTGAATACCTCGGTATCATCTGCATTGTGAATACTTATCGACGCCTTGTGCAGCTGGTGAAGCACCGTGACATTTCTAAACTCAATGTTGTACATCTGCGGCTTATCGCTCTTGCCCTTATTTGTCTCAAAGCCTATCTCCATGCACTGTGCAAGGTCTGTCCAGATAAGGCAGTTATTAACATAAATATCATGCGAATTAACATTGAACAGGTAGCTTTTCACAACTATGCTGTCGTCCCACGTCCTGATAAAACAATTGTCAATATACACATTTCTTGACGACTGTATGGAAATTCCGTCGCTGTTTGCCTTTGCGGAAATGATTTTTACATTATCAAAATATACATAATCACTGTTTGCAACGCCGCATACCCAGCATGGCGGGTTCAGTATAGATATACCCTCAAGCCGCACATTTTTGCACTCTCTTATCGCTATAGGGTAAAATGCTCTCTTTATATTCCACGCCCAGTTTGCATGGTGGCTTCCGTCAACTATGCCTCGTCCGCAGATTCTTGTGTTGTCCGCAAAAAACACTCTTCCGTACAAGGCAGCGCCGCCCTCTATATAAAGCGTCTGCCCCTCTTTAAGCTTAATATCCTCATAAAGCGCAGTCCCTGCATTTATGCTTATCACATCACCCTCTGGCTCCGCCTGCAGCCTGCCCGTAAATATAAACAGCGTGTTATTCCTGTCATTGTTAAATTCAACCGAATACTGACCAAATGTCACGGAATCCGAAAGTATAAACAGAATATCAGTCGTTCCATCCTCATAATGATTGATTACAGGCTTTATATCTGCTGCCAGAGGTCTTATTGTTACAGTCTCAACGTCAAATTCTGTATGCACTCTGACATTGACTTTGTCCTCAAAATCAAATATTCCTACGGCAGCATATGAAAGCGTCCATCCGAAATCCTGTCTCCATATGTGAGTATTGTTAACCTCGGTAAAAAACACTCCCACTCTGATATCATCCGCAAAAAGCGAAATGCCCTCCGCAATTCTTTTTCCTGGCGGTATATCGTATGCTCTTAATTTCTCCTTGTACATGTCACTATCCTCCGGTCAAAATCTAAAATGAACCGTCCTCCTGCTTACAAGCTGACGGTCCATTAAAGCTTTACAGCATTCATCAGGCAATATATAAATCAGCCTAAAATTTCATCTGCAAGAATATACATATCGCGCTCGTTTGCTTCACTCATAGTTGATTTGATTGTAATTACAGTCTCACATATAGTCACATTCTTAAATGTCTCTACTATCGCTCTCATAGTCTTTGCTGCACTTGGCGCCCATGAGCCGTTCTCTACCAATGCAAGCCTTCTGTTCTGATAGTTCTTCGCCTTAAGGTGATGCAGGAATCTCTCCATAGGCGGGAACACGCCTGCATCATATGATGATGACATAAGCACCATCTTGTCATAACGGAAAGCATCCTCAACAGCCTCTGCCTCGTCGTCTCTCGAAAGGTCAAACAGGCTTACCTTCTTTGCACCCTTCTCCTCAAGTATTTCTGCAAGACGCTTTGCAGCCTTCGCGGTATTTCCGTGAATTGAAGCATACGCAATAGTCACTCCGTCATCCTCAGGAGTGTAGCTGCTCCAGGTATTGTACTTATCAATATAATACTCAAGGTCTTCATTGAGCACAGGACCGTGAAGCGGACAAATCGTCCGGATATCAAGTGCTGCCGTCTTCTTTAACAACGCCTGAACCTGTGCGCCGTACTTGCCGACAATATTGAAATAATAACGTCTTGCCTCGCACGCCCAGCCCTCGTCATCCTCTGAGTCCAGTGTACCGAACTTACCGAAGGCATCCGCTGAAAACAGCACCTTGTCCGTGCTCTCATAAACCACCATAACCTCCGGCCAGTGTACCATAGGCGCAAGGAAGAACTTAAGCGTATGTGTACCGAGATTAAGCTCGCTTCCTTCTCCGACTTCAACTGCCCTCTCTCCAAGCTCTATATCAAAAAACTGATTAAACATCGCAAATGTCTTTTTGTTGCCGACCAGCCTTATCTGCGGATAAGCATTGAGAAGCTCACCGATGCTGCCTGCATGGTCAGGCTCAATATGTGTTATAACAAGGTAATCAGGAGTTCTTCCTGCAAGCGCCTCCTTAAGATTTGCAAGCCACTCCGTCGTCATCCTTGCGTCAGCGGTATCCATAACCGCAATCTTATCATCTAATATAAGATATGAATTATATGAAACGCCCTCAGGCAATACATACTGGCTCTCAAACAAATCCAGAGTCTTATCATCCACTCCTATATATTTTATTGAATCTGAAATAAAAATATCAGCCATTTTTCTTTCCTCGCTTTCAATTTGACTATATAACATTATAAATCATGGCACACACTTTAACAAGAATTATTTTACCTGCACTGCCTATGAAAACAGCTGCCTCTTGCGCTCAATCATCTCGTCAATTCTTTCAATATACTGATTTACCTCTTTTACATTGACGCAGCGCTCAAGCCTTCCGTCAGGAAACGCCCTCTTTGTAACCGAGCCTGCGCCCAGCGCAATTATCGACTGCTTCTCCTCCATAATCAGTATATTATATATTCCAGCCTTGCCTTCCTTTGCATATCCGACATTCTCAAGATTGCCCGCCATATTCTTCTGGCGGTATAAATAATAAGGCTTCAGGCCGATTTTTGCGCAGTAATCTGCGGTAAGCTGCATCATCTCGTCTGTGTTTACCATGCTAAGACCGCTGTAAAGCTCTTTTTCGGTATTAAGCCTTGCGGCGCGCTTTACGGCAAGCGAATGCACAGTAATGTTCTCAGGGGCAAGCCTTACAAGCTCCTCCATCGTATTTCTCACGTCATCAATATTCTCCTCCGGGAGCCCCAGAATAATGTCCATATTTATATTATCAAAGCCTGTCTGCCTTGCAAGCGCAAACACTTCCTTAATCTGTTCTACAGTATGATGCCTGCCGATTAATTTAAGCGTGTCCTGCTTCATCGTCTGCGGATTTATCGAAATTCTCGTTACCTTATGCTTTTTTATAGCCTCAAGCTTATCTATGGTAATGCTGTCCGGGCGTCCCGCCTCCACGGTAAACTCCTGCATATATGTAAAATCAAAGCTGTCCTCAAGCTTCGTAAGCAGCCTGTCCATCTGCCCGGCCGTTATGCTTGTAGGCGTTCCGCCGCCAATATAAATCGTATTAAGTTTTTTATCCTTAAAAGCTTCAGCAACATAATCAATTTCCTTAAATACCGCATCAAGATACTCGTCCACCCTGTTTCTCCACATACCTATCGGGTTTGAGGTAAATGAGCAGTAAAGGCAGGTTGTGGGACAGAACGGAATGCCTACATAAATGCTGTAGCCGTCCTCGTAATCAATATTCTCAAGGATTTTAAGCTCCCTTGCTGCAATCTCCATGCTGAGTCTTATCTTTTCATCACTTGTAAGATATTCATCCTTCATGTATGAAATGATTTCTTCGTCAGAAGCCCCCTCCTCATACATAGCCATAGGAATCTTTGTAGGTCTTATGCCAGTAAGCGTGCCCCATGGCAGAGTCCTTCCCGTATGCTCCGATAAAAGGCTGTAAAGTCCCCTTTTCAGCGCACACTTATACTCTTTTCTGTCATCATATTCAGCCTGCGCCCTTAAAGTTTTCCTGAATACTATCTGTCCGGCTTCACACTCATCATTTTTCTTATCCGATACCGCACGCTCTGCCTCACACCCGTCAGATGCTTTTTTATCCGGGCAGGATTCTTCTATGCAGGGTATCCTGTCAAATACGGTAAAGCTGATATCTGCATAATGCTCAAAATAGTCCGCATTTATAATTTTATCCGAAGGAATATCCTTTGTAGTAATCTCTTCCCCCGGATAAAATGACATCACAATGCCTCTTATGTCATATTCAAAATTATCTTCACTAAGAACCAGTCTTATCATTAAATTCTCCCTTATTCGTAATTTGCTAAAAAGGCTGACATAGGGTTATTAAGCTTCTCAAAGCCTATATCGGTCTGCTCGTCATGCCCCGGATACACCTTCACATCATCAGGCAGCACCAAAAGCCTTGTGCATATCGAATCAATCAGCTCTCTCATGGATGATGTAGGAAAATCGGTTCTTCCGTATGAGCAGCAAAACAGTGTATCTCCGCTTAAAAGCGCCTTTTCATCTCTTATATAATAGCACATACCGCCCTTTGTGTGTCCCGGCGTATGAATAGCTGTTATATTAAAGCCTGCAAGCTCAAAATGTTCTCCGTCACCCAGATAAACGTCTGCATCAAGCGTATACGGAAACGCCCACGCTGCCGACAGATTTTTTGAGGCGTCATTAAGCAGAGCCTTTTCGTGCTCTCCGGCATAAATCTTTACATCAAAATATTTTCTCAACTCGTCAGCGGCAAGTATATGGTCAAAATGTCCATGTGTAAGCAGAATACCTCTCACCGTCAATCCATTGTTCAGGCAATAGCTCTTAATTGTAAAAGCATCATCTGCCGGGTCAACAATAATAACCTCTTTTGTCTCCGTGTTTATCAGATAATAACAGTTTGTGCTGATAGCACCCAGCACATCACTTTCAACCCTCAATTTTCCCATAATACATTCTCCGCATAATAATTATTTAATTGTTGTTCTTACAACATCTAAAACGCCATCAACAACCCTTAAAGCCCTCGCAAACTCCACAAGCTCTCCTCTGTCAGCTATCTCAAAATGCATTGACATAATGATGGTGTTGTTCTTTTTGTTGCTGCGTATATTCAGCGAACGGATATCTATCTTCTTTTCTGCGGCAATGCCTGAAAGTCTTGCAAGCATACCCGGGCGGTTCTCTGCAATAACATCAATGCCGGCATTATACTTTATATCACTGTCTGCATCAATCCATTCAACATCAACAAGCTTGTCAGTGTCTATTGACTGCAAATTTGTACAATCCTTCCTATGTACTGAAATAATGCCTCCATTTGTACAATATCCGATAATATCATCACCCGGAACAGGACTGCAGCATCTGGACAGCTTAGTCTCCATAAAAGGATCATCCTTAACCATAACTCCTGTATTGTTCTTAGGCTGTCTTTGGTTGCGCAATGCATCAGGAAGCTTTCCTCCGATATATTCCTCCGTCAGCTTGTTGACAACCTGACCTTCCTTAATACTTCCGTGTCCTATAGCGGCAAGCACCGAATCCCAGTCAGAATAACCATATTTACGATATATCTTCTCCATATATTGAGGCTTCAATATATCCCCCAAATTAATACTCTTTACTTCACAGTAGCTTTCAATAGCCTTCCTGCCCTTTAGAATGTTGTCATCCCTGTTCTGTGACCTGAACCACTGATTTATCTTGCTTCTCGCCTGTGCGCTCTTTACAAAGCCCAGCCACTCCTTAGACGGACCCGTAGACTTGTCAGAATCCAGAATCTCGATTCTGTCGCCGTTCTGAATCACATAGTCAACCGGCGTAAGCTTTCCGTTGACCTTTGCACCGACCATCCTGTTGCCTACGGCAGTATGCACGCTGTAAGCAAAATCAACAATCGTTGAACCCTTCGGAAGCGTCTTGTGCTCTCCGGTAGGCGTAAAGCAGTGTACCATATCATTAAAGATATCAAGGTCATTTTTAACAAGGCTTAAAAATTCATGGTTATCCTCCATGTCATTATGAAGCTCAAGAATCTCCCTTAACCAGAGCATCTTGTTCTTTTCTGCATCCGCATGATTATCCCCGTCGCCATCCCTATACTGCCAGTGTGCGGTTATACCGTATTCCGCAACCTTCTGCATATCCCAGGTTCTGATCTGTATATCAAAAGGCTGACCATTCTTGGAAATCACTGTGGTATGAAGTGAACGGTACATATTTGCCTTTGGCATGGCAATATAATCCCTGAACTTGCCCAGTATAGGCTTATACAGCTCATGCACTGCGCCAAGCGCAGCATAACAGTCCTTCTCAGAATCCACAATAATCTTTATCGCAAATACATCATCCACCTGCTCAACCGTCTTGTCCTGATTGACCATCTTTTTGTAAATACTGAAGAAGTGCTTAACTCTGCCCTCGACATGTGCCGCCTCCAGACCATAATGCTTTAAATGCTCTTTTATCTCCTCTGAGACCTCCTGCATAAACTGCTCTCTGCTCTGCCTCGTATCCTCAAGGCGTTTTTTAAGCATATCATATACGTCGGGCTCAAGATATTTGATTGCAAGGTCGTCAAGCTCAACCTTTATGCGGCTGATACCAAGTCTGTGCGCTATCGGCGCATAAATATCCCTTGTCTCCCTTGCCTTTTCCTGCTGCTTTTCAGGCTTCATATACTGAAGCGTGCGCATATTGTGAAGTCTGTCCGCAAGCTTAATAATGACCACGCGGATGTCGCGAGCCATCGCAATAAACATCTTTCTTAAATTCTCCGCCTGCTTATCGGTCTTGTCTGCCGACCACGAAAAATTGGTGAGCTTTGTTACTCCCTCAACAAGATATGCAACATCATCACCAAAAAGCTGCGCCACGCCTTCCTTTGTCATCTCGGTATCCTCCACAATATCATGTAAAATACCGCCAATAATAGTATCTGCATCCATGTGAAGTTTTGCCAGAATTATTGCAACACAAAGCGGGTGAACTATATATGGCTCACCCGACTTTCTCCTCTGCTCCTTATGAGCAGCATTTGCAAGATTATATGCCTTTTCAATTTTTTGAAGCTGTTCATCAGAATAATCGTCCTTTAATATATTCATCAAAGCACCAAACAATTCTTCCGGCATAGTGGATGAAATATAGGTGTCCTTAATACAGCTTATATCATTTCCAGACATTTTCTCTTCACCAATCATTTTCTCATTTGGCATATTAAATCACCTTCAGCATCTTTACTAAAAGATATATCATTTTATAATATGATGTCGGAGTCAAAACACGATATCCTGACTGTTCCATACTTCGTGTTTCCACAATCTGCTCACATTCCGTACTTTCGTGGCACATTTGCCCCACTTCATGCTCCATATGAGGCGAGTTGCAAGGTCACTTGCCCACTTTCCGACAAACTCAAAGCAGGTCCGGCCTTCTGGCCCTGATATCATAATATCTTGCAGATTTTGTACTGTTCCTCCCAGAATTCCTTCTTCATATTAAGTGCCTCTGTAAGATCCATATCCACAAACTTACCGTCCCTGTAGCAGACCACTCTGTTTGTCTTTCCGTCTGCAAGCAAATCCGCCGCCATGGAGCCCATAACCGACGCAAACACCCTGTCCCTGCAGGTAGGCATACCGCCGCGCTGCATATAACCCAAAATAGTTGCTCTTGTCTCAATACCCGTAGCCGCCTCAATACGTCTTGACATACTTGTGGAATGACCGATACCCTCGGCGTTAATAATAATATGATGACTCTTCTTTTTCTTTTTATTTGCAAGGATATGGTCTATAATCTGCTGCTCATCACCCTGATAGTATTCCGGCAAAAGCACATCCTCAGCACCGTTTGCAATACCGCACCACAGCGCAATATATCCTGCATTTCTGCCCATAACCTCAATAATACTGCATCTTTCATGTGATGTTGAGGTATCTCTTATCTTATCAATTGCCTCCATCGCTGTATTAACGGCAGTATCAAAGCCTATAGTATAATCGGTACATGCAATATCCAGATCGATTGTTCCAGGCAGTCCCACAGTATTGATTCCCTGCTCCGATAATGCGCCCGCTCCGCGGTAAGAGCCGTCACCGCCGATTACAACAACGCCGTCAATACCATGCTTTCTGCATATATCTGCCGCCTTCTTCTGATATTCAAGCTCCTTGAACTCCTCACAACGTGCGGTATAAAGAATTGTTCCTCCGTGCTGTATTATCTCAGAAACGCTCTTTCTGTTCATATCAATAATCTCTTCATTAAGAAGTCCCGCAAAGCCTCTCCTGATACCCTTGACCTTTAAGTTTCTGAAAAGGCCGGTCCTTACCACACCTCTTATCGCCGCATTCATACCCGGCGAATCTCCGCCGCTTGTAAGCACACCAATTGTTTTAACTTCCTTTGCCATAGTAACACCTCCACAATCCGACAGGTTAAAATCAAACTATTTATTAGAAATTTTACTTCATTTTTTTAGTCTTTTCAATAGGCTTTTCAACCACTTTGACATATTCCTCTGAATATTTTTTTCTGAGTATGCCTAAAAGTGCCTCCGATACCTCTGTTCTCTGCCTTACAGGCAGCTCTTTTTTCTGCTTTTCAGCCTTGAGATATATTATAACCTTATCCTCGCCCGGATTTTCATTAATAATATCAAACAATTCTTTTTCGCCTGCAAAATAAGCATCCTTATTGTCAAACTGAATCCACAGCTCCTTCGGAACCTCGTCAAAGCCTATTATTTCCTCGCAGATAAGCTTGCCTGCTTCATTATCTCCTGCCGAAACTCTTCCGCGCACAAATATCTTGGCGTCGCTCATAATAATCTGCCTGTATTTCTCGTAATCCTTAGGAAATACTATTACTTCTACAGATCCGACCATATCTTCTATAGTAATAAACGCCATCATCAGGTTATTTTTTGTGCTTTTAATGGTTCTGCCCGCAATCATGCCGCCGATTATAACGTATTCTCCGTCATGGACCTTTGAAAGCATGGTCTCCTCATCAACATAAAAATCCGTTGTCTTCGCCGTGATATTATCGCGCCACTTTTTAGCATATTTATCCATCGGATGACCGCTTACATATACGCCGAGCATCTCCTTTTCATAGCCAAGAAGCTC
The DNA here is from genome assembly GCA_017442865.1 of Lachnospiraceae bacterium. GTDB lineage: Bacteria > Bacillota > Clostridia > Lachnospirales > Lachnospiraceae > JAFRXK01. The sequence continues at coordinate 57,138 of JAFRXK010000010.1, forward strand.
CTCCTTCTCATACTCCTCCACGTCAGGAAACTCCTGTCTGAATTCCTCTCGTTCGTCAGAGCTCATCATATCAAAAAGGCTCATCTGCCCCGCAATATCTATCTTTTTCTCGCGGTTCTTCCTGTCAAGCAAATCAACGCTTGCGATAACCTTCTGTCTTCTGTTGCCCGGAAGATTATCCAGCGCCCCCGCCTTTATAAAGCTTTCGAGGGTACGCTTATTTGCCTCCTTTGACGAAAGCCTGTACACAAAATCCTTAAGGCTTGTAAACGGTCCATGCTCGTTTCGCTCCTTAACAAGCTCTTCAATAACATTTCTTCCGACGCTTTTTATCGCAGACAGTCCGTATCTTATTGCTCCGTTTGAAACCGAAAATTCCGAAACGCCCTCGTTTATATCAGGCGGAAGAATCTTTATGCCCATCTGTCTGCATACCAGTATATATTCTGATACCTTTGAGGCATTATCAATAACCGAGGTCATAAGCGCCGCCATAAACTCCACAGGATAATAGTATTTAAGATACGCCGTCTCGTAGGAAACCACCGCATACGCCGCCGCATGCGATTTGTTAAAGGCGTACTTCGCAAAATCAATCATTTCATCATAAATAATATTTGCGGTCTTTTCATCTATGCCGTTATTTACGCAGCCCCTTACATTTTCGGCTTCATTGCCGTAAACAAAGTTCTGGCGCTCTCTTTCCATGACCGCAATCTTTTTCTTGGACATCGCACGTCTTACAAGGTCGCTTCGTCCAAGCGTATATCCGCCCAAATCACGCACTATCTGCATAACCTGCTCCTGATACACAATACAGCCGTAGGTCGGGCTTAAAATATGCTCAAGCTGCGGACAGTGATAGGTTATCGTATCAGGATTGTTCTTGCCCTTAATATACTGTGGAATGAAGTCCATAGGACCCGGACGGTACAAGGATATGCCCGCTATAATATCCTCCAGCGAATGAGGCTTTAACTCCTTCATGAAGCTCTTCATGCCCGCACTTTCAAGCTGAAACACTCCATCTGTCCTTCCCGTGCAGAGCGAGTCAAGCACCTCTTTGTCATTAAAATCTATTTTGTCTATATCAAGCTTTATGCCGCGGCCTGCCTCAATAAGCTTCACCGCATTCTGGATAACCGTCAGGGTTCTAAGCCCTAAGAAATCCATTTTTAAAAGTCCAAGCTCCTCAAGGGTTGTCATCGTAAACTGAGTGGTAATAGAACCGTCCGAGCTTCTCGAAAGCGGCACATATTCATCAACGTCCTTCTGGCTTATTACCACGCCCGCAGCATGCATGGACGTATGTCTTGGCAGTCCTTCAAGCCTCTTTGACATATCTATAAGATATTTTATCTGCTCATTGCTCTCGTAAAGTCCTGCAAGCTCCTTATTTACCTTTAATGCCTTGTCAATCGTAATGCCCAGCTCCATAGGTATCATCTTAGAAATCTGGTTGCAAAGCGAATACGGAAGATCAAGCGCCCTGCCTACATCGCGGATTACACCCCTAGCTGCCATAGTACCAAATGTAACAATCTGAACGACCCTGTCCTTGCCGTACTTTCTCACAACATAATCAATAACCTCCTGCCTTCTTTCAAAACAGAAGTCAATATCAATATCCGGCATGGATACTCTCTCAGGATTTAAAAATCTTTCAAAAAGCAGGTTGTACTTTATCGGGTCAATATTTGTAATGCCAAGAGTATACGAAACTATGCTTCCTGCCGCCGAGCCTCTGCCAGGGCCAACCATAATATCATTGCTTCTCGCAAAATGTATGAAATCCCAGACTATAAGAAAGTAATCGACATACCCCATAGTCTTTATGACATCAAGCTCATATTCAAGTCTTTTCGCAAGTGTTCCGTCATCCTCAGGATATCTTTCATGCAGTCCGCTAAAGCACAGCTCATTAAGATATTCCCATGAAGTCTTGCCGTCCGGCACATCAAATTTAGGCAGCTTTGTAACGCCGAACTCTATCTCGACATTGCACCTTTCCGCAATCTTATGAGTATTCTCAATAGCTTCGGGCGCGTATGGAAACAGCGCTCTCATCTCTTCCTCAGACTTGCAGTAATACTGTCCGCCCTCGTAACGCATTCTGTTCTCGTCGCTGACCTTCTTGCCGGTCTGGATGCACAACAGGATATCATGCGCATCAGCGTCCTCGGCATAAATATAATGAATATCATTTGTTGCGACCAGCTCGATGCCGGTCTCGCGGCTCATCCTCACAAGGCTTGTATTCACAAGCTTCTGCTCAGGAATTCCATGGTCCTGAAGCTCAAGAAAGAAGTTGCCCTTTCCGAATATATCCTCATACATAAGCGCAGACTTTTTTGCCTCCGCATACATTGAACGTGCAAGATATCTCTGCACCTCTCCGGCAAGGCATGCGCTTAATGCAATAATTCCTTCATGGTAGGTTCTAAGAAGCTCATAGTCCACCCTTGGTCTATAGTAAAAGCCTTCAACAAACCCCTTTGACACTATCTTCATAAGATTTGCATAGCCTGTATTATTCTCGGCAAGCAGCACCAGATGATAATATCTTTCCTCGCTGTCCCCCACATCCTTTTGAAATCTTGACCCCGGTGATACATATACCTCGCAGCCGATTATAGGCTTCACGCCGTTTGCCCTTGCTGCCCTGTAAAAATCTATCACTCCATACATAACACCATGGTCGGTAATAGCCATACTGTCCATGCCAAGCTCCTTGGCCCTCGCTGCAAGCTCGCTTATCTTACTTGAACCGTCCAAAAGGCTGTATTCGGTATGAACATGCAAATGTGTAAATGCCATGTATACTTCTCCTCTGATAATTACTTAATCTTAGCAATACACCTCCAGACATACCTGTCCGGAGGTGCAGAAAAAACAAAGATTTTAATTAGGCATTACATAAGTAATTTTCAATTCCCTCAACAGCCATGCTCTCATCACTGCCATTTGCGGAAATTGTCATCTTATCTCCGGTTCTGAATGCAAGTGTCATCATACCCATAATGCTCTTTGCGTTGATGTGCCTGTCATCAGCGTCAATATAAACAATACTTTCAAACTGACTTGCAATCTGAACCACCTTTGCCACCGGACTAATCTCAAGTCCCTCTGGAATCTGAATAGTTATTTCTTTAGCTATCATTTTCTCTCTCCTCATTCTCCCTTAAAGTTCTTGATATATCTTTTAATTTGTTTAATCTGTGATTAACCCCCGACTTGCCTAAAGGCGGATTAAGCTTCATACCAAGCTCCTTAATCGTTGCCTCCGGAAATTCAAGTCTCAGCTCTGCAAGCTCCTTTAAATTATCAGGCAGCATTGCAAAGCCATTCCTCTCAAAAATATATCGTATATATTCTGACTGTTCAACAGCCGCCTGAGCGGTCTTTGCTATGTTGGCATTGTCACAGTTGTTCACCCTGTTTACATTGCCTCTGACTTCTTTCTCAACCCTGATATTCTCAAGAAAGATTACAGACCTTGAAGCTTCCATAATTCGCAGCATATCAGATATAAGCTCTCCGCCCTTTATATAAAGCACACTGTGCTTCTTTCTAAGAACGACTCTGGCTTCAATGCCAAAGGTTAAAATAATATCCTTAAGCTGCTGCGCCTTACTGTCATTCTGGCAGACAATCTCAAAATGATACGGCTTGTTCGGATCTGTGACAGAACCCGACGTAATAAATATACCTCTTATAAATGCTTTTTTGCAGCATGAATTCTTTACAAGCATGGCATTTACAAAATCGGTTCTCTCTATATAATTCCCACCATCATCAATAAGCTTTAAAGCCTTAAGTATCCTTGCGGCATCCTCGGTATTTTCTACCTCGATTCTGAAGCTTTTGCTTTTACTGCCGCCGAAATGACGCTTCACAGCTACTTTCGGACTGATACCGAACGCTTCTTTTATTAATACAAAGCTCTTTCTTGCAGCAGCAATATTGTCTGTCTGAAATATTAATTTGTACTTTCCTTCTTTGATTGTTAAAACGATTCCAATAGTACAAACAAACGCTGCTAGCTCTGCTAGCTGGCAATGTCTGGATGAACTAAGCTGTTCTGACAATTCTTTTTTAACATTTGTGGAAAAAGACATCATCCCACCTCTTTCGAGCTATCTATAACCACAAGAACATATATATCATTATGATTGGGCGATGTCAAGACATCTAATTTTTTTCGTATAGAAGTCTAATAACATGCCCCGAATATAATGTTTTATTAGATATTCTCACAATGCTTTATGTTAAAAATCTCCGATTTTTTTAATTTCCATCTCCAGTCCGACTCCAAACCTGTCTCGAACCACTTCTGATATCTTATTGCACAGCTCCAGAATGTCTCCCGCTGTTCCTTCCTTATCATTAATCACAAAGCCGCAGTGCTTTGTCGAAACGCTGGCGCCTCCTACCCGAAAGCCCGACAGACCGCTGTCCTCTATAAGCTTTCCGGCAAAATATCCTTCAGGTCTCTTAAAGGTGCTTCCTGCGCTCGGATACTCTAAAGGCTGCTTTTCACGCCTTCTTGCGGCAAGCTCCTCCATATAAGAGGCAATCTCCGCACGCTTACCCTTCTTAAGCTCAAAAACAGCTTCAATAACTATATATTTATTCCTCTCAATGCAGCTTGTTCTATAGCCCAGCTCCAAAGCATCCTTTGACAATCTGATAAATTCTCCGTCAATGGTCAGTACTGTCGCTTCTGTTATAATGTGGCTAATATCAGAGCCGTATGCACCTGCATTCATCACAACCGCTCCGCCAAGCGTGCCCGGAATACCTGCGGCAAACTCCATGCCCGTAAGCTCTGCATTAAGCGCCTCTCTTGCCACCTTCGCAAGATTACAGCCTGCCTCTGCGGTTATGCGCGTGCCCTCAACCGTGACCCTGTTAAGCTTAGTGCTTGTATTGATAACAACGCCGCGAATGCCTTTGTCGCTGACCAGAAGATTGCTGCCGTTGCCAAGAATATAAAACGACACTCTCTCCCTGCGGCATAGCAGAATAACATCTCTTAACTTCTCTCTGGTATCCACGGTCACATAATAATCCGCAGGTCCGCCCACGCGAAATGTAGTGTGCTTCTTCATGCTCTCATTTTGCAAAATACAATCTGCACCTGCAATCCCTGTAAGCTCATCAATAAATTGCATCATACATGCTCCTGTCTGCCTCTTCGTCATCATCATCTTTTTTCTTATTAAAATTCTCCTGAACTCTCTTATAAAGCTCCTGTGCGGCATTATAACCCATTCTCTTCTGCCTGTAATTAATAGCAGCGGACTCAACTATAATCGCAAGGTTACGTCCCGGTCTGATAGGAATGTTGTGGCACACTACCTTATTACCGAGGAACTCAGTATACTGGTCTTCAAGTCCGAGTCTGTCATACTCCTTATCCTTATTCCAGTCTTCAAGCTTAATAACCATATTGATAGCCTGTGTATTCTTTACATGCTCAACACCAAAAAGTGTCTTAACGTCAATGATTCCTATACCTCTTAACTCAATCAGATGTCTTGTAACATCAGGCGCGCTTCCGACAAGCGTATCATCACTGACCTTTCTTATTGAAACAACATCATCCGCAACAAGTCTGTGTCCACGCTTTAAAAGCTCCAGCGCAGCCTCGCTTTTACCGATACCGCTTTCACCCATAATAAGCACGCCCTCACCGTATACGTCAACGAGTACTCCGTGAATGCTTATAGACGGAGCAAGCTGCACCTTCATCCATCTGATAATCTCTGCCATAAGGTCAGATGTAATCTTATCAGAGCTGAGCACCGGAACCGAATACTTCCTTGCAATCGCCAGAACGTCCTCGCCCGGTTGAAGATTTCTTGCATATATAAGACAAGGTATCTGGCTCTCAAAAATTTTTTCAAATCTCTGCAGGCGCTCCTCCCTATCCATCTCCTTGGAATAATAGTATTCCACATTACCGATTATCTGTATTCTTTCGTGTGAAAAATGCTCGAAAAAGCCTGCAAGCTGCAGTGCCGGTCTGTTAATATCAGGCTGGTACACTCTTGCTTTATCTGTATCTATCTCAGGCGTAAGATTCTGAAGCTTCATCTTGCCTATCAATGTACTTACCTTTACGTATGTCATATGTACCTCCATAATTATAAGTAATTAATTTTATGTTAGCATAATAGCGTTCTAAGTTCAAGCATGGAAAAATCCATAAATCTGCTCTGCAACACTCCGATTTATTTCAGAAACATTCACTAATTCGTCAACTGAAGCCTCTTTTATCGCTTCAATTGACTTAAAATGTCTCATAAGCGCCTTTCTCCTTGCCGGACCGACTCCCGGAATATCGTCAAGCACTGAATGCACCTGCTCCTTGCCTCTAAGCTTTCTGTGGTATTCTATTGCAAATCTGTGCGCCTCATCCTGAACTCTTGTTATAAGCTTAAAGACCTCGCCATGCGTATCAATCGGAAGCTCCACGTCCTCAAAGTAAAGTCCTCTCGTTCTGTGGTTGTCATCCTTGACCATGCCGCATACCGGAATATCCAGTCCCAGCTCCTTAAGCACCTCCTTTGCGATATTGACCTGCCCCTTGCCGCCATCCATCATGATAAGGTCGGGAAATCTTGTAAAGCTGCTAAAGTCCGCATCCGCATTGTTTTCCCTCGCCGCCTTTAGTTCATCAAGTCCGTGGCTGAATCTTCTGGTAAGCACCTCATACATGGATGCGTAATCATTCGGTCCCTTGACCGTCTTTATCTTAAACTTCCTGTAATCGCTTCTCTTTGGCGAGCCATCCTCATAGACCACCATTGAGCCTACCGATTCATACCCACTAATATTTGATATGTCGTAAGCCTCCATCCTATGAATAATATTTTCAAGTCCGAGTATTTCCGTAAGACTTTTTACGGCGCCCGTCGTCCTCTGCTCCTCGCGCTTTAGCTTCTGGGCGTCCTTTTCAAGCACCATGTCCGCATTCTTCTGGGCAAGCTCCATAAGCCTTGCCTTTTCGCCCTTTTTCGGCACTCTGATGACCACCTTCTGTCCGCGTCTTGCCGACAGCCATTCTTCTATAAGTCCTCCGTCCTCAATCTCCTGCGGAATGAATATCTCCTTAGGAATATAAGGCGTGCCCGCATAAAACTGTTTTATAAATTCTGAAAGAATAACGCTGCCGTCATCACCCTCGGCAACATTTACATGAAAATTGTCCCTTCCGATAAGCTTGCCGCCACGAATAAAGAACACCTGAACCACCGCGTCTGTCCCTTTAAGCGCATAGGAAATCACATCCCTGTCATCGCCCTCAAAATCAGTTATCTTCTGCTTTTGTGCGACATCCCTCACGCTGAACAGAAGCTCCTTATATGCTCCCGCAGTCTCAAAATCGAGCTTTGCAGCAGCGTCCTTCATCTTCTCTTCAAGCTGTGACAATATAGTGTCGTAATGTCCGTTTAAAAAGCTCATCACGCTTTCAATTGATTTTGCATACTCCTCCTTTGAAATATAGCCCTGGCATGGCGCATCGCACTGCTTTATATGATAGTTCAGACACGGTCTTTCTTTTCCGATATCCCTCGGAAGGCTCCTGTTGCAGGTTCTTATATGATACAGTCTGTGAATAAGGTCAAGCGTGTCCTTTACCGAGCCTGCGCTTGTATAAGGTCCGAAATACTTTGACTTGTCTCTTTTCATCTGTCTTGTGAAAAGCACTCTGGGAAAATCCTCTGCTACTGTCACCTTTATATAAGGATAGGTCTTGTCATCCTTAAGCATGGTATTGTACTTCGGCTGATGCTCCTTTATAAGGTTGCACTCCAGCACCAGTGCCTCCAGCTCGCTGTCAGTCACAATATATTCAAAACGTGATATAAGCGTTACCATCTTCTGTATCTTTGGTGACTTGCCTCTGCTGCTTTGAAAATACTGACGCACCCTGTTTCTTAAATTGATTGCCTTTCCCACATAAATAATCTCGTCCTTCTCATCATGCATAAGGTACACTCCCGGCTCTGTCGGAAGCTTCTTTAATTCTTCATCAAAGTCAAACAAATAAATCACCCCGCTTATACCTGGCTTTATTAAATGCAGCATAATATCAAAAAACTTCTGCACTATGATACCTGTGGATTTCTTTGTACTATTGCATCCAAAATGGTATTGCTTTGCATTATTGCATCCAAAATGGTATTGCTTTGCATTATTGCATCCAAAATGGTATTGCTTTGCATTATTGCATCCAAAATGGTAAAAGAGGGTGTGTCATAATAGCATAGTGCTATTGATACACCCTCATATATATTCTATTAGATTACCGGATTCTCATAGGCAATACCGGCCTCGCCGGCATTATCTGATGAGCCTGCATTTCTGATTTCATTGAAAATGTCCATGAACTCCTTGCCTGTAATGGTCTCCTTCTCAATAAGAAAGGCTGCAATCTTATCAAGTGCTTCTCTGTTTTCAAGCAGAAGCTTCTTAGCACTTTCATAGGATTTTTTAAGGATTTCCATAACCTCCTTATCAATATCCGCCGCCGTAATATCAGAGCAGTTAAGAACCGTTCTTCCCTCAAGATATCTGTCCTCAATAGACTCAAGTCCCACAAGTCCGAACCTCTCAGACATGCCGTACTGCGTAACCATCGCACGTGCAAGCTGGGTTGCCCTCTCGATATCATTTGATGCGCCCGTTGTAACAGTATCAAATACAATCTCCTCGGCAGCGCGTCCGCCCAAGAACTGTACAAGCATAGCCCTGATTTCCGCTTCGGTATTCAGGTACTTCTCTTCCTCAGGAACATTCATAACGTAGCCGAGCGCACCCATGGTTCTCGGCACAATCGTAATCTTCTGAACCGGCTCTGAATCCTTCTGCAGCGCGCTGATAAGCGCATGACCAACCTCGTGATAGGAAACAATCTTTCGCTCCTTCTCACTCATAATGCGGTCCTTCTTCTCCTTACCTACAAGCACTACCTCAACCGCCTCAAAAAGGTCTGACTGGCTTACGACACCACGTCCATGCTTAACTGCATTTATCGCAGCCTCATTTATCATATTGGCAAGGTCTGAGCCTACGGCGCCGCTCGTCGCAAGCGCGATAGCCTCAAGATCCACTGTCTCATCCATCTTTACATTCTTCGTGTGAACCTTTAAAATATCAACTCTGCCCTTTAAATCAGGCTTATCAACTATAATTCTTCTGTCAAGTCGTCCCGGTCTTAAAAGCGCCTTATCAAGAATCTCCGGTCTGTTGGTTGCAGCAAGAATAAATACGCCCTTTGACGAATCAAAGCCGTCCATCTCAGATAAAAGCTGGTTCAGGGTCTGCTCACGCTCGTCATTGCCTCCGCCGTAGCGGGAATCCCTGCTCTTGCCTATCGCATCAATCTCATCAATAAACACTATACAAGGCGCAGCCTCCTGTGCCTTCTTGAAAAGGTCTCTTACTCTTGAAGCTCCGACGCCGACAAACATCTCGACAAAATCAGAGCCCGAAAGTGAGAAGAAAGGTACCTTTGCCTCGCCCGCAACAGCCTTTGCAAGCAGTGTCTTACCGGTTCCCGGAGGGCCTACAAGCAGCGCTCCCTTTGGAAGCTTCGCTCCAATCTCTGAATATTTCTTAGGATTGTGAAGGAAATCCACGATTTCAACGAGGGATTCCTCCGCCTCCTCCTGTCCGGCAACATCCTTAAAGGTAACGCCTGTCTCCTTCTGCATATCATACTTCTTTGCATTGCTCTTTCCTACGCCCATAACGCCGCCCGAACGCCTCATAAGCAGCGTCAGAAAGCCCATCACAATAAATATAGGCAGAATATACGCCAGCAGGAAGCTCAAAATGGCAGAGCCCGTCTCAGGCTTCTCGCCCGCAAACTCAGTGCCCGAATCAATGAGTCTCGCAACAAGGTCAGGGTCATTTACATGAACAGTATAATATTTTATCCTGTCCATCTGCGAAAGCAGCATCTCGCTGAAATTGGTCTGCTCATTTTCTTTTTTATATTTGTAACCGTCCACCAGATCAATATAAATCAGATTGGTGCCGATTGTAACCTTTTCAACATTCCCCTCATCAAGCAGCTTTATAAAATCAGTATAAGGTATCTCCTTATTGGTATTTTTTGAATACAAGCTGTTTACAAGTGAAACAATCAGAAATGTCAAAAAAGCGCCTATCACAAGAACGGTAATAGTATGCCCCAGCTTGGGGCCGTTATTATTTTTGTTGTTATTTTGATTGTTGTTCTGTTCACTCATCAGTTTTCTCCCATGTTTATTTTTAACCGTATCATAATTATAATACACTATTTCAGAATAAATCAATATAATCATGATTAATTATTACTTAGTTTTGTGAACTTCTATTAAAATATTTCTGTTTTTATCATAAAATGTCTAGCATTATCTTTCTTTAAGTTGTATAATATAGAAGTTATTTTTATTGTAATTAAAACGCTTCGCTCAGAATGCGCACCGGTGCGAGACAAGCTCTGCTTTCCATAAAGTATACATCCGGCGTGCTGAATGTCGCAAGCGATATTCTTTATTTAATCCAAAAACACACAAGGAGGACATTTCTTATGCCTGTAAAGTACGTATTTGTTACCGGTGGTGTTGTATCAGGTCTTGGCAAGGGTATTACTGCTGCATCACTCGGACGTCTGTTGAAAGCCAGAGGATTTAAAGTAACCATGCAGAAGTTTGATCCATATCTGAATATTGACCCGGGAACCATGAACCCGATTCAGCATGGCGAGGTTTTTGTAACAGACGACGGCGCCGAAACCGACCTCGACCTTGGACATTATGAGCGTTTTATAGATGAGAGCCTTACAAAGAACTCCAATGTGACGACAGGTAAGGTCTATGAGTCGATTCTTTCAAAAGAAAGACGCGGAGATTTCCTTGGAGGTACTGTACAGGTAATTCCTCATGTTACCAATGAAATCAAGAGCCGTTTCCATAAGAATTTTTCAAGCACCGAGACTGAGATTGCCATTATCGAGGTTGGCGGTACTGTAGGCGATATTGAGAGTCAGCCTTTCCTTGAGGCAATCCGTCAGTTCCAGCACGAGGTTGGCAAGGACAATGCGATGCTTATCCACGTTACCCTTATCCCTTACTTAAGCGCTTCGGGCGAGCTTAAGACAAAGCCTACGCAGGCAAGCGTTAAGGAGCTTCAGGGCATGGGTATCCAGCCGGATATCATCATGTGCAGAACCGAGCATCCGCTTGATTCGTCCATCAGAAACAAGATTTCATTATTCTGCAACGTTCCATACAATCACGTTATGCAGAATATGGATGTTGATATATTATACGAGGTTCCGCTTGTTATGGAGCAGGAGGGCCTTGCACAGGTTGTATGCGAATGCTTAAACCTTGAGTGTCCTGAGCCTGATTTAGACGAGTGGAAGGCTACGATAGAGGCATGGAAAAATCCTGAGAAGGAGGTCACCATTGCGCTTGTCGGAAAGTACATCCAGCTTCACGACGCTTATATCAGCGTTGTTGAGGCGCTGCGCCACAGCGGCGTTGCAAATCGTGCAAAGGTTCACATAAAGTGGGTGGATTCAGAGGACGTTACCCCGGAAAATGTTGATGAGATACTCGGTGATGTAAACGGCGTGCTTGTACCGGGCGGCTTCGGAAACAGAGGCATTGACGGCAAGATTACAGCTATAAAGTATGCCCGTGAGAACAATGTTCCTTTCCTCGGACTGTGCCTCGGCATGCAGCTTTCCATCGTGGAATTTGCGAGAAATGTTCTCGGTCTTGCAGACGCAGACAGCGAAGAGTTCTCAGATTCAACCATGAATCCTGTCATTCATATCATGCCTGACCAGAACGGCGTCATCGACATGGGCGGCACATTAAGGCTCGGCGCATATCCTTGCGTGCTCGACAAGACTTCAAAAGCCTATGAGCTTTACGGCGCAGAGACAATTTACGAGCGTCACCGCCACCGCTACGAGGTCAACAACCTCTACCGCGACGCGCTCACCGACAAGGGCATGAAGCTTTCAGGTATTTCTCCTGACGGACGTATCGTTGAGATGGTTGAAATCGTTAACCATCCTTGGTTTGTGGCTACACAGGCACACCCTGAATTCAAGTCCAGACCAAACGTACCGCACCCTTTGTTCAAAGGATTTATTGGGGCAGCGGTTGAGAATGCAGAGAAATAGATGATCATATTCAGGTTCGCTCTGCCGGACCTGCTAAGAGGAGTATATCAGATCTGCCGATATATTCCTCTTATAAATGTAATACCCCGTTCTATCCGGCTTCCCATGTAAGCATGAGTAAATCAGCCCTATAGAACGGGGTATTTGTCTTCTTTTTATAAATCCGAATACATTTTCACAATGTAGAATTTTGCTTTACGAAAATGCAATACGTTTAATATTCTTTCTCCGCCTTCTTCACCGCATCCTCAAGACTCATGCCCTTAAAGTCCTGTGCCGGCATCAGTCTTCCGCTCTTCTTATCATCCAGAAATGCTCCTACAACATAGCCCGGCAATGTGCTCTCAGGCTTATTAGGCGCTGTAGGGCCGCCAAGGTCTGTGCTGCACCAGTTCGGGTCGGTAAGGTTTATCATTACGTCAGTTCCGTCAACCTTTGATGCAAGGTCGTATGTGAACTTATCGATTGCAGCCTTGCCCATTGCGTAGCTCTCAAGCTCCGGCAGATTGTTAATGCCGCTTGAAGTATTTATAATACGTCCGAAGCCTCTCTCAACCATACCCTCCATGAAGTGATAAGTAATAAGCGCCGGAGCAATGGCGTTGATAAGCAGACCCTCCTTAAAATCCCACGCCGGAGTCTTATAAAAATCAGCGTTCCAGTGAACCTGCTTGCCCGCATTATTAAAAAGTATGTCAATCTGAACGCCCAAAGCGTCAATCTCCTTACACATCGCCTCGATTGCATCAGTATCGGTCAGGTCGCATGCCACCGCATAAGCCTCAACGCCCTTAGCCTTAACCTCTCTTAACACCTTCTCGGTATGCGCAAGATTGCTGCTGTGAAGCACAAGGTTGCAGCCCTGCTCTGCCATAAATAATGATACAAGATAACCTATTCCTCTTGCTGCGCCTGTAATAAGCGCCCATCTTCCTTTTACATCTACCATATCTTTTCACGTCTCCTTATTCATATATTTTTCAGTTCTTTGATTACAAAAAGGACAATCCACCAACAGATAAACTACACAACCTGGAACAGATAAAACTTAAGATAGTCCGTCTCAGGCACATTCCAGAGAATCGGATGGTCCGGCGACTGCTGCCTTGCCTCTATCTGGCGAAGCTGTACATCTGCATCCTTCGCCGCCGAATGAAGCATCTTAACAAACTCCTCGTCAGGCATAAAATGCGAGCATGAGCAGGTTGCAAGGTAGCCGCCTCTTGGCAGAAGCTTCATCGCCTTAAGATTGATTTCCTTATAACCTCGCTTTGCATTGTTTACTGTCCTTCTGGACTTCGTAAACGCCGGCGGGTCAAGAATAATGAAATCATAAGGCTTGCCGCCCGCTTCCTCAAGCTCCGTAAGCAAATCAAAAACATTTGCTGTCTTACACTCGACTATATCCTCCAAATGGTTTCTTTCGGCGTTCCTTTGCGCCATTGCAGTGGCAGTCTCTGAAATATCCACCGCAGTTACCTTAAGCGCACCGCCCCTTGCCGCATTAAGTGCAAATGAGCCTGTGTGGGTGAAGCAGTCAAGCACTCTCCTGCCCCTTGCAAGCCTCGCAGCCGCGAGCCTGTTGTACTTCTGGTCAAGGAAGAAGCCCGTCTTCTGACCATTCTCAACATCCACCTCATACTCAATACCATTTTCAACAATTGTGGTAATGCATGAATCCGGCTGCGGCACGCCCTCAAGCTTAAACCAGCCCTTATACTCCTCCATGCCCTCAAGCGTCCTTATCGACACATCATTTCTCTCGTAAATGCCCTTAATATCCTGTCCGTCCTCCCTCAAAAGCTTAAACAGCGCCGGGAAAATAATATGCTTGATTTTTTCAATTCCGACAGAAAGCGTCTGTGTTACAATTATATCATTAAACCGGTCAACGGTCAGTCCCGGGAACTGGTCTGCTTCTCCAAATATAATCCTGCAGCAGCCGATATCGTCGCCCATAACAGTCTTTCTGTAATCCCACGCATATTTAAGGCGTCTCTCCCAGAAAGCCTCGTCAAAGCGGTCATTCGCATTTCTCGAAATGAGGCGCACGCGTATTTTGGAATGAAGGCTTATAAAGCCCGAGCCCATATATTTGCCCTTTTCACTGACTACATCCACCACATCGCCATTGTCAAAGCCGCCGTCAATATTCAAAACCTCTGCATCATATACCCAAGGGTGACCGCCGTCAAGCCAGCGCTCACCCTTTTTCGTAATAGTTACCATCGCAAAATTTCTTTTACTCTTCATGGTCCCTCCATTATAATATTCATAAATCCTGCACGCTTTACCGCTGCCTACACGGCTTTACCCACAGCTTATACGCTCTCTCCGCGCTCAAGCTTTACAGGAAGCTTTACGCTCATGCCCAGACCGACTTCATCAATCAAATCAATGAGAAGCTCAACTGCAGTTCTTCCCTGGTCATCAATAGGATTCTTTACAGTAGTTACAACCGGCTTTACAAATTTGGTAAGGTCTATACCATCACAGCCTACTACCGAAATATCCTCCGGCACATTAAGTCCGAAGTCCATAATGGCATTAATACAGCCGATTGCGCTTGTATCGTTTGCCGCAAAAAAGGCGTCAACATATTTGTCATCAGGTGTATTCCGCAAATACTCCGTAACAACATTGTATGACTTTCTTTCCTCAAACCATCCTATAATATCAGCACTCTTGTCATATACCGCATCACTGTTTCTTATCTCATCAATAAAGCCCCTGAAACGCTCATCATCATCATATGAGCCGACAACGCCCCTGACATAGCCTATGCGCTTACGTCCGGCATCAATAAGACATCTGGCAGCAACCTTTCCCGCGCCGTATGAGTCAAAGGACACACTGGAAATTTTCTCTGAGCATATCTCCCTTTCAAGAAAAACAACCGGTATTCCGTACTCTTTTATACTGTCGTAGAGCTCATTGTCCAAATCCTCATAAATAATAATGACACCATCCTCATTGTGTCCCAGAATACTTCTGATTACACGCTTCTTATCCACAGTAACGTGAATAACCAGCTCATATCCCCTCATCTCACATGCCTTGCTTATAGCATCTGCGACCATTCCATAATAAAATCCTTCTATAGACTGTGTATAAAAGCCTATAGTCTTTGTCTTTCTGATTTTAAGATTCTTTCCATTGAGATTCGGTATGTACTTCAGTCTTTTTGCCGCATCAAGAACTCTGCCCTTCGTCTCTGCATTCACAACATCAACATCATTCAAGGCGTTTGATACGGTAGAAATTGATACTCCCGCTTCTCTGGCAACATCTTTAATCGTAACCTTTGTCATAGCAGTGTCACCTCATAAATATAATTATGCTGGGGTCAAAAGGTATTTTGCCCCTGATATCATATATTTAAAATATACCTAAACCCTCTAGCTTCTCCAGCTCCTCATCGACCTCAGAAGGCTCATGTATAATATTTGCATCTTTAATTCTTTTTTTCTTATATCTCTTCTCAAGCTTCCACAGACTGCCTTCCATAACATATCTCACGCCCGCCAGCATAAGCACTGCTCCCGCAACGCACAGACATATTCTCACAATAGTATTGCCACCAAGGCATAAAAAGGCAGAAATACTGCTTAAAATGACACATATAGCCACAGAAAGCGCTGCATATTTTACAACATCAACATAATTCGCATATCTGGTTCTCACCGGTATAATATCGTCATCCGCACGTAATATTGCATAATAACCTGCATACAAATATACAGAAGCAGCTACGGTAACCGATAAAACCGCAGCAAAACACCCCCACTCCCTGAATGCAAAGGCAAAGGCAGACAATATTAAAGCCACAGCAACCCCCACAGCACACATCAGTCTGAAGCGATTGACACGTTTTGAAAGCTGCTGCTTTTTTTCCTTAATCAGTTCCTTTGCGGCATATCTTGAGCCATCCTCATAAAACAGCTTTCTCCCGCAAAGCAGTTCCTCCTGCGTAACCTCAAAAAAGCTGCAAATTTTCTTAAGCTCTGATTTATCCGGTAATGCCTGCCCATCCTCGAACAGGTCAACCGATTTATATGGAATATCCAGCTGTTGTGCAAGCTCAATTCTGGATAAATTCTTCGTAACTCTTAATTCTGCAATAAAATCGCCCACATAATTCATTAGTAAAACTCTCTTTCGATTCTGATTATATGCCTGAAAACATTAATATAAATTTATCAGTTTAGTAAATATATATCTATCCACATAATAAACAAAAATCTTATGTTTTATTATAAAATAATAGCACAATTATGTCAACAAAACGTTTTTATATTATTATATAAAAATTTTTAAAAATAATATAAAACAGCTTATCTTTAAATATAATTAATAAAAAATTATCCTGCTATTTAATATAGACTTTTTCAATTGTTTCTAATAAAATATTATTATGTCTCTGATATATTTCAGATGCAATTAAAATATTCCGGAGAAATAAAATGTTTACATATAATACTTCAAATTTCGATATAGAACAAATTGCCGGCTCCGGCCAGTGCTTCCGAATGACTCCGCTTGAGGGCGGGCTGTGGCAGATTATTGCCGAAGACAGATGCCTCATTCTTTTTCAAAATGGCGGGCAGCTTATTATGTCCTGCAGCAGCGGTGAGTTTGAGTCCTTCTGGAGAGAATACTTTGATTTAAATTATGATTACGCCAAGGCTATTGATTCAATTGACAGCGGCGACCTTTACCTTACTGAATGCGCAAAGGCTGGCTACGGCATAAGAATATTAAAACAGAATCTATGGGAGATGCTTATTACATTTATGATTTCCCAGAACAATAATATTCCAAGGATAAAAAACAGTGTCAGAAGGCTTTGCGAATATGCAGGCGAAAAGAAAAGCATTACATTTTCCACAATGCCCGCCGATGCTGCCTTCGCAGATGCAGCTATGGGCGGCGGCGAAGCCGCCGCTGTTTTCGCCGGTGAAGCTTTGGGCGGCGGCGAAGCCGCCGCCACATGTGAGCCGCCAATTATCACAGGCGACTGCTGTTTTCCTGCACCTGTCGCCCCGGACTGCGGCTGTTTTTCTGCACCTGTCGCCCTGGAATACCATGCATTTCCTTCGCCTGAGGCGGTAGCCTCCATCCCGGTTGAGGTGCTGCATGGCTTTGGTCTTGGCTACAGGGATGAGTACATTCACCTTGCAGCTCAAAAAATCGCTTGTGGTGAATATAATCTTGATGCGCTGAAAGGCATGTCTTATGATGAAGCAATGAAAAGCCTTATGACGCTTAAGGGCGTTGGAAGAAAGGTTGCCGATTGTGTATGTCTTTTCGGGCTCCATCATATAGAGGCATTTCCGATAGACACACATATAAAGCAGATACTTGCGGCACACTATAAGGACGGCTTTCCTTTTGAAAAATACAAAGGCTATGCCGGAATACTTCAGCAATATATGTTCTACGCAGATTTATAATATAACGGCTTCCATCGGCAGCCCGGCTTACACTAATGTCAAGACATTGAGAGTATGGGGTATAATATAAGGACTACTTCCATCGGCAGCCCGGGCTACACAAATGTCAAGAGTACGATTAAAGTGCCTTTTGTCTGCCGCACCATGGGCAATGCCGCCGACAATACTTTCGTGGGGAAATTGTATAGATGAAAAAACACATTTTTAAAAACATATTTTTTATTATCAGCATTTTGACGCTCTGCATTATTGCATGCGCCTGCAGTCTGAATATTTTTAATAAAAAGGTTCTGCCTGTTCCGGTGATAAAGGTAACAACACATGACGGCAACGGCTGCTCATTAAAGAAAAGCGACGGATATGTAAGCGCCGACATTGTAATTACCGATGTTTACGGCTCAGAAATGAAGGACTCTGCCAATTTCAAGGTACGTGGAAATACTACCGCGCTTGACTGGATAGACAAGAAAAGCTATGCGATTAAATTTGAAGAAAAAAAGAATATTCTGGATATGGGCAGCGGCAAGAAGTGGGCGCTGTTAGCAAATGCATTTGACCCGACACTGCTTAGAAATTATATCGCATTTGAAACCGCCTACGAGCTTGAGATACCATACGCCTCAGAGCAGCGTTTTGTCGAGCTGTGGGTTGACGACAGCTTCAGAGGAAGCTATATGCTTTATGAAACAGTGCAGAAGGGCAGCGACAGAGTTGACATAGATATTAAATCGGACAAGGGCATGAAGGATTTCCTCATAGAGCTTGATATGAAAAATGAAGACGAGGATGAAACTTTTTTTACCATAGATGAGTTTAAATTCAGGGCTGCCGAGCCTGAAAATCCAAATGATGAGCAGCTTAATTACATCATTGACACAATGAGCGGTATAATTAAAGCATTAAAAAGCGGTCATAAGGACGAAGTCATCAAGAAGCTTGATATGCCTTCCTTTACAAAATATTATCTGATGAATGAGTATTTTAAGCCCTTTGATTTCGGCGTAACCTCTGTTTATTTTTATTACAAGGACGGTCTGCTCTACGCTGGTCCTCCGTGGGATTATGATTTGTCGATGGGCAATTCAAATGATGAGTTCGGCGGGCGATTTTCAGCCGCCGATGCAACGGATGGAATATTTGCAGACAAGAATCTGTTTTCATACCTTGCCAAAAAGACCTGGTTTAAAAAGCTTGTAAGAGATGAATTTACCGCACACAAGGCATTTTTTTCAAAGCTGCATACCGATGGCGGTATTCTTGATACAATATACAACACCTACAGCGAGGAAATAAGCCGCAATTATAATGACGCAGGCTGGGACATTTCAAAATGGCAGCTCAATATACAGCGCCCGCCAGCCAAAACCTATGAGGAAAATTATAACCTGCTTAAAGGCTGGCTTGCAGAACGATATATGTGGTTTGAACGCTACTAATAATTATCAACCCTTGCGCCGAATATTCTTTCATGATACAATAATTAAATGTATTCATTTTTTAAGGAAAGGATATTCCGATGGCGAAAAAATCTAAACCTTTATTTAAATTTATAAGGAACTGTGTCCGTGACCAGCTTGCTCTTTACGCAGCACAGTCTTCATTTTTTATGATGTTTTCACTGATTCCGATTATAATGATAATCATTTTCGTGGTGCAGGCGTTTCTGCCGTTTACAAGGGAAGATTATATAGAGATGATTATGAATCTTTTCCCGGCAGGTATAGACCTGGATATCCCGCGTATAGTGAACAATCTGCTCTCTTACTCTGCCAGAACCATTATTTCGATTTCTGCCATCACGCTTTTGTGGTCGGCATCAAAGGTCGTATATGCGCTTATGCTCGGGCTGAACCATGTCCACCACACCGTGGAGACCAGAAAAAATCTCATCAGAAGATTTGTCGCTATCTTTTATACTCTGGTATTTGTACTGATTATCATTTTCTACTTTATCGTGCTTGTATTCGGTGATTATATTCAGATGTATCTTGAGAAGCTGATACCTGCGCTTACGGAATCATCATTCCTCATAGTATGCTTAAGAACCGGAATATCGATTCTGATACTGGTATTGTTCTTCACGCTGATTTACAAGACGCTGCCTGACAAGAAGTTAAATTTTAGGGGACAGCTTCCCGGAGCGATATTTGCCACGGCGGGCTGGCTCATTTACTCGTACCTTTTTACAATATACATCAACAATTTTTCGCACTACTCATATATATACGGAAGCCTTACGGCAATCATACTTTTCATGCTGTGGATTTATTTTTGTATGATTATCCTGCTCGCAGGCGCAGAGCTTAATATAGTTCTTGAGGACAACAAAAATGAGTAAGGCATCAGACGTGTAATATATAAATTGAATACTGCGCGGCAGCTGCCGCGCAAAATTAAGGCTTTTGCAGTACAGAGCTGTTCTCTACAGTGCAAAAGCCTTTTCTTCATCACATAAATAATTTAATTATTCATCAAACCTTCTCTACGATGTCATCCTGCTTCTTGAAGATAGAATTTGCAGGGATGCAGCCTCTAACCATTGAAATAGGATAAATGTTGGTATTTCTTCCGACTACTGTACCCGGATTGATAATTGTTCCGCAGCCAATCTCAACATAATCGCCAATCATACCGCCAAACTTCTTAAGTCCTGTCTCAATTCTCTCGCCGTTAATCTTAACAACTACAAGCTTCTTGTCAGACTTAACATTTGAAGTAATAGAGCCGGCGCCCATATGCGCCTTGTAGCCAAGGATTGAATCGCCTACATAGTTGTAATGCGGGACCTGAACATTATCAAATAAAATAACGTTCTTAAGCTCTGTTGAATTGCCGACAACCGCATTCTCACCTACAAGTGCATTGCCTCTGATAAATGCACAATGTCTTACCTCAGCGCCCTTGCCGATAATTGCAGGACCGTTGATTGATGCAGTAGGTGCAATCTTTGCAGTCTTTGCAACCCAGATATTCTCGCCGCGTTTCTCGTACTCCTCCTCCGGAAGTGTATTGCCAAGCTCAACAATGAACTTCCCAATCTCAGGCAATGCCTCCCACGGATACTCAACCTTCTCAAGCAGCGGTGCAGCAAGAGTATGTGTTAAATCATATAAATTTGAAACCTTTAATTCTTCCATAAGCTCTAATCAGTATGTCCAAAATATGACACACTTCTCCTTTCCTTTTTATGCAGATTTTTTTCTAATACTTATTATACATAAAAAGTGAACATAATCAATCAAAAAATAAAAATTTTGTCCAATCTTTTTGCCGTGAGCCTATCTGTTTTTTATCAAGGACATAGCATGCTCCATAATTGCCATAGAACAGATACTCTGTATCACCAAAAGGATTTGAATACAGAGGAACAGAAATTGTGTCAATATGCTTTCCGTTGGTATCAAAGACATAAATGCTATGCTCATTATCAGGTTTTATTTTTAATGAATTATCAAAGTAAAGATATCTGCCATCATATGATACTTCAAGTCTTTCATCATCAGCAGGATAAAACAGTCTTTCTTTTTTTGATGAAATATCATATTGATACACTCCGTCTTTCTCAAAATAATAAAGCTTATCATCCGCTATAGCATAATTATTAGCATAATTGCAGAAATTACAGCATATATTTTTCTTAACCAGATATGTCTCATCCTCACTATTATCATAATAGTACAAGTTATAACAAATCAAACTATAATTAGTTAACATTACATGCACTAAAAAGATAGTCTGAATCAGCACACCGTCTCCATAACCGCTTATTCCAGTAATAAAAGCAGACCGCTTCGTATCATATGTAAACAATTCCTCCGGTATAGAAGCTTTATCCGGCTTCATTCTATATAAAACATTCTCTTTATCATTCTCTAAAGAAAAATATACGTATCCTCTATGTATACATAAGCTGTAACATTCTCCACGCTCAAACAGCCTGCATACCATTTCTTCTACCAAACCGTCAAATGTTCTTCTATATAACGTCGCTCCCTTATTATCCTCATCATCAGTGTCGTCAAATATTATATAATAAAAATATCCATCGTAATATTGAAGGAAATTAACATCCCCCAAATATGAATCGCAGTCTGCCGTATTATGCCTGCAGCCGCCCTTTGAACACACCTGATGCATTTCACTGTTTGCTGCATCAATGCAATATAAATATCCATCAACATTCATATAGTATTTGCCCTTAACGGACATTACATTCTGGACGCCCTTCCAATAATACTGGCTGTCTGTTTCGGGATTGTACTGCGTATCGGAAAAGCCATCCAGCAGCTTCATCTCCTGACTAACCGTATCTGTGTCTGCTGATTTACCGCAGCCGGAAAGCAAAACAATCAATGTTAATAAAATACTTAAGAATCTTTTCATGCTGTTTCCTACCATTCTTTCTGACACTTAAAATCGTCCTAAAATTTTATATATTAATTATACACAAAAAGACATTCCTATCAATCCTCTAAGCAAAACATTTAACAACGAAATAAATACAGCAGCAGAAAATCTGCTGCCGCATAGCGTTTTAATTAAATTGCATCACATTATCATATTCCATATACTTATAAATCCACTCATGCTTACCTGTGCCTATCTGCTTCTTGTCTAAAAACTGATATCCCTCTTCCATACACTGAAACAGATAGTCGCTGTCTCCATACAGACATTCATATTCAGTGAGTTCTATTGTATCAATATACTTACCCTGCAAATCAACGACATATAATTTATGTTCATCCGCCGGCGTTTGCTCCAAATCTATTGAATACATATTATTCAAATAAAGATACCTGCCGTCATAGGATAAATACACCATTTCATCTATGGCATAAAAAAGGCTTTCCTCACTGGATGATGTATCGTACTTATATATTCCACCATCTTTAAAATAATAAAGATTTCCCTCTGCTGCAGTATAGACGCCGCCTACATCTTCTTTGACCAGCTTTACAGCAGCCTCATTGGTATCATAATAATAAATATTATATGTCGGATTATTAAACTTGGTATCCTGATAATATCCCGTCTCAAAAAAGACTCCGTCACCATAACCCTGAAGATTATATATCTCAGGATAAACGCCTTTATCATATACAAAAAGCTCTTCTTTCTTTGAAGATTTTTCGAGTTTCATCCTATAAAAAGTTACCGATTCGCCATATTCCTCTGTAGAAAAATAAGCATACCCTCTGTGTATCGTTATCGTAGGTATAACCTGGCTCTCAAGAAGCTCTCCAACCTTTTCAACAACCGAACCATCAAGTTTTTTCCTATATAATACTGACAGATATTTACCTTCATCTGCCAAAACATAATACAAATATCCACCATAATACTGAAGATACATCGCTGAATCTATATATGCATCACAATCTACGTTCTGATGGTCGCATACAGGATTTGAACATACAGGCTGAAAATCCATTTTATCCTTATCTGCATAGTATAAAAATAAAAAGTCGTGCAAATAGTATCCGTCATTTACAGATGTCGCCTGACCATAACCATTCCAAAAATACTGATTATCAGTTTCAGGATTGTACTCAGTGTTAGTAAAACCTTCTATAGGTACTATTTCTTTTTTTAGGCTCTCTGAATCAGTTGTCTTGGTACAGCCTACAAGAAAAATAATACATAATAAAACAGCAGCTAAGATTTTTTTCATATTTTTTAACTCCATTTTTCCCCTTTATGGTAACGTACAAATAAAAGCATACCATATTCCTTCCATTTACACAATAAATTTTTTGCGTTTTCCAATATGCATAATGTTTTTCTAATACTACTTTTTGAATATATATTTGTCAAATATTTGTTTGTATAAGATACTTATCATAAGTTTAAGGGTGCCTGAATCAAGCACTTTTCAGACACCCTCGATGAAAACTTTAACTACAATAATAATTATAAGGAAATAATAATGAAACAAATTTTTTTCTTCTGCCAAAAGTCAGTTTAGTCCTCTATAAGCTGATAATTATACATAGGAATCTTTATCCACTCCTGCTTGCCGGTACCCAGCTGTGTTTTATCCAACATCTGATATCCCATAGCCATACTTTGAAACAGATAATCTTTATCACCATAATAACATATATACTCAGGTACAGGTATGGTATCAATAAGCTGTCCGTTCATGTCCACTACATAAACCCTATGTTCTCTTTCAGAAATCTGTTCCCAGTTCAATGCGTATTCATTATTTAGATAGAGATACCTTCCATCATAAGATACAAACACCATTTCTTCTATAGGATAAAACATACTTTCTGTTCTAGTTGATATATCATATTGATATACTCCATCTCCCTTATAGTAATAAACCATCCCATCTGCTATGATATAATCACCACCTGTATCTACTTTAACAAGCTTAACTGCATTTTCACCGCTGTCATAATAATACAGATTAAAAACTGCACCCGTATAATCATTATTAAGATAATATGACGTTTCAAACATTACGCCATCACCATAGCCCTTTATTCTGTATATTGATGGGTCAAATTTTGCATCATAAACAAACAGTTTTTCCCGCACAGCGTCTTTTTTCAGCTTTATTCTATATAAAGTAGAATCATTTTTAGAATCCCATGCAAAATATGCATATCCTCTATGAATCGTAATATCCGGAATAAGATCTGCACGAAGCAATTCGCCTATTTTTTCAACCACTGAACCATCAGGTGATTTTCTATATAAAATAGCCTCCTTATTATCATAATCATATATTACATAATAAAGATATCCTTCATAATACTGAAGGTATGAAGCATCTCCTAAATATGCATCACAATTCTCTGTCTTATGGTCACACGATAGATTTGAGCAAACCGGGTGGTTTTCCTTACTCTTCTTATCAAAAAAATAAAGGAAACCGCCATAATTCTTGTAATATCCGCCATCAACAGCAACTAAACCCGAATACTCACTAAAGTAATATTGGTTATCGGTTTCAGGATTGTACTCTGTATTCGTAAAACCTTCTATCGGTACTACTTCTTTTTTTAAGCTTTCTGAATCAGTTGTCTTGGTACAGCCGGAAAGCAAAACCGCACACACTAATACAGCAAATATAATTCTCTTCATACTGTCTCCTTAAAATATCATCTACATGATTACCAGACACTAGGTCTATCCAAATAAATCCACTCAAACTTACCTGTGCCTATCTGCTTCTTATCCAGGAACTGATATCCATCGCCTTTTTCCTGAAACAGCCAGTCACTGTCTCCGTCATAACAGCCATAACCCGGTACTTCAATAGCATCTATTTTATTTCCTTCCTTATCTACTACATATATAGTGTCTTCTATTTCTTCTGACCCTTCAAGAAAATAATGCTCATATTGATTATTAAAATAAAAATACTTTCCGTCATATGATACAGACACCATCTCGTCTGAAGGATAAAACAGGCTTTCCTGCTTTGAAGACATATCATATCTGTAAACTCCACCGGTCTTATAATAATAAAGCTCACCATCTGCCACTGCATACTGGCTGTCAGCATCTTCTTTAACCAGCTTTACTGCATCTTCATTGCTGTCATAATAATATATATTAACTTTAAGAACCTCAGGGTTATCCTCGCTTGGGTAATCCGCACAGAACAAAACACCGTCCCCATAGCCTTTTACCCCATATATTTCTGGAAGTTCACCTTTATTATTTCTAAACAGTTCTTCCTTTTCAGCGGTTTTATCAAGCTTTACCCTGTTAAGGATTGCCGATTCGCTGCCGTCAAATGTTCTGAAATATGCGTAACCTCTATGTATTGTCATATCCAGTACAAGACGGCCATAGCCCAAATCACAAATTTTCTCATCCACCGAGCCGTCAAGCGACCTTCTATGCAGTTCATACACATGGTCAGTATCTTCATAACTCATAAAACCTTTAAGGACTGACGCAACGTAATAAATATCCCCTTCATAATATTTAATAGAGCTTGCAAATTCAATATATGCATCACATTCAGGATTTGCATGGTTGCATGCCGGATTTGAGCATACCGGCTGAAAATCAATCTTATCTTTATCGGTATAAAATAATAAATCCGTACTAAGCATATAGTATCCATTCTCAACTGCAAAGATATCTGCATATTGGGAAAAATAATTCTGACTGTCTGTCTCTAAATTATATTCTGTATTTTTAAAGCCTTCTAATGGTTTTATTTCCTTGTCAATGCACTTTGTGGCTGATGATTTGCCGCAGCCCGAAAGCAAAACCGTACACACTAAAACTAAAATTAATATTTTTTTCATACTATCCATATACCTCTCTTTTGTTTTTTATATTTTATCACATTTTATGTTTTTTAGCAATAATTGTTTTGTATTTATTTCTATGTCAAGAACGTTTTTCTAAATCGTATTCCATAGACGCTAAAAATGGGAGCTGTTAAAACAGCTCCCATAATTCAGGCAATAAAATTATTAATTTGTCTTATCACTATTACTTCTGGTACTTTGGAAACATCATCTCTCCGATTTTCGCCAGCTCGTCATCGCTTACATAGCTCTCACCGTTCTCATTTATCAAAATGGTAACGATATATGATGCATTGTCAAGATATTGCGAATCTCCAAGTGCCTTCTGAAGGATGTCTACAACGCCTTCAGCGTATGCAGTCTCATACTCACCCTCGCTCATGTCAAGGAACTCGCCCTGTGCTGCCCTGTTGTTAAAGTCATCAATATAATTGTCGAAAGCCTCCTGTGCTGTCTCGAAATAATTGAACGGCTTGACATTGACCTTTACGGTATATATCTCTTCATTTAATTCAGCCTCATCGACTGCATAAGATGCCTTGCCGCAAAGCTCCTTTGCTACATTGTAAAGCCTGTCAGCTGTTTCATTTGTCATCATATCCTTGTTGATGGCAAAGCGGGAAACCATAACATCCGCAATATTTGAAATGCATTCATTGTATACTTCTTCACCGTTATTCGAACCGCTTATCTGCTCATAAAGTGTTGCGTCTCCAAGATAATTAACATTGAGTAGTGACTGAACATACTCCTGATATGTCTTAAGATTCGGATTCTCCTGCTTAACCTCGCAGCCCTGCAAAAACATGAGCGCAGTGAGCATCATCGCAACTAATATTAACCATCTGTTTTTTCTCATAAAGTGTACCTCCTAAAAAACTTTCTTTAGTATAGCACACTTATTCAAATCGCACAATTTCTTTTTTCAATCTGCTTATAATTTTCTTTTCAAGCCTTGAAATATATGATTGTGATATCCCAAGCAGGTCGGCAACCTCCTTCTGTGTCATCTCCCTCCCCTCTGCGCTTCCGAGTCCGAACCTGAGTCTAACTATTTTCTTTTCTCTTTCATTCAGCTTTGAAATTGCATGATTTAATAATTTCATTTCAGCCTCATCCTCAAGGCCTTTTGAGATTATATCGTCCTCTGTTCCAAGGATATCTGACAGCAAAAGCTCATTTCCGTCCCAGTCAACATTCAGCGGCTCGTCAAATGATACCTCCAGCTTTGTTTTGCTGTTGCGCCTTAAATACATAAGTATTTCGTTTTCTATACATCTGGATGCGTATGTGGCAAGCTTTATCTGCTTATCGCTGTTATATGTATTGATTGCCTTTATAAGTCCTATAGAGCCTATGGATATTAAATCCTCAACGCCCACACCCGTATTGTCAAATTTCTTGGCAATGTATACGACAAGGCGTAAGTTATGCTCAATAAGCTTTGATTTTGCCGCATTGTTGTTTTCTGAACCCAGCTGTTCAATCATTCTTGTTTCCTCTTCAGCCTCTAAAGGAGGGGGAAGAATTTCACTGCCTCCGATGTAATGAATTTCTCCCTGTCTTGATACCATAAGATTTCTGAATGATGATGACATTTTAAATCTTATGCGGCCCGGCACCGATACTTTTATAACCATTTTAGATCCTCCCGTTTTCTTCATTCTATGTTATTACTCATAACAGCCGAATTTAAAATCATTTCGTATGAATCATCGCTGCTGATTTTACCTCCGTAAAAACCAATTAACGGTTTTTTGACTTCGACTGTTTTCCCCCTTATCTGCATTTTCATAGATGTAATCTCTACTGCAGTAATCAGTCCGTTTTCGTTCCCGACTGACACAAATGGTACAATGTACACTTTTTCATTTAAATAAGCTTTTTTATCCATACATTCCATAAGTTTTTTTATTGTTTCAGAATTATCGCCAAGCAGTTCATCCGCAGTCTCAAAGCTGCATATTGACACTGCTCTTTTGGTTATCGGTTCCGTAAGACAGTTTCCGGTATCATATAGCGCCATAACCTCCACCTGCCTGTCGTTATGTATCAGCGTGACATTAAAAGTATTTTTTCTTTTTATGTTCATCTGTTCATATTTTTTCAGCGTCCTGCATATAAATATAACAGTGACCGATGATATGATTATCAGAGCAAATAATTTCTTGTACCGTCCCACTGCCAACGCCTTCAGCCATACTCCCAGTCCGGAATTAAAATAAATAATATTTAATATTCCTCCGAACACAAATGCGCTGACATACAATGTAATCACCCGTGAAATCACTACATTAATTTTTTTTGAAGGATAACATATCAGTATCATCAGACTGCTGATGCCAAAATATGTTATCAGCATAATAAGCCATGCATTTTTAAATCTGATACAGACTGTCAGCGTTACCCAAAGCGCACCTGCCGCGGCTGCGGCTGCAATTTTTTTTTTGAGGTCTTCACCCTTAGTATCTTCCCTGTTATGTATAATAAAAATATATCCATCAGCCAGTTCACAAAAAACAAAACATCAAGATATACCGTATATTCCACTCTTCATACCACCTTCTTTCGTCTGTCTTAAAATTCTGTGCGTATTATACCAAGCCTGAAATGCACAATCTGTCTTTTCTTAATGCGCAAGTTCGATATAATATTTTCAAATTGCGCTAAAAGACTTTGCATTTATCGAATCATGTCATCTGAGGACATCTGATGTAAAAGCATAGTCCGTAACAGGCGTTATAACTCAGGGCATATAAATAGGGCGTGTAATTTTACCTGCGGTAAAATTACACGCCCCTTAT
>JAFRXK010000011.1 GCA_017442865.1 Lachnospiraceae bacterium
ACTCTCATGTTATGATCTTGGTTAGTCTGCCGTGCTGGCATTCTTTCCGTTTTACTTTTTTAAAAGGTTTGGTTCTTTTGAATTCTCTTTAAGAATTTTCAAGGTCTGTGTTTATTATGCTGTTCAGTTATCAAGGTTCCTGTGCATCGCTCTCAGGAGCGACAGCTCATTTATATTAGCATTTAAGAATTGTTTTGTCAACACTTTTTTATTGATTTTTTTAATCTCTCAATATTTTTTTTATTTAACCATAAAATCATTTCCCATGAATCCACATAGGTGCCTTTATCGTCATAAACAATTTCACAAGCATATTGTTTTCATATAAGAAGTCAAGAAAACTGTTTGACTTTATCTGATTATAAAACACTGTGCCAAAATATGTGCCTGATACAAATATTGATAGCGCAAATATCAGATACACCAATGCAAACCCGGCTGCTAATCCAAGAAGTATTCCGGTAAAACCGGACCTTTTATTGTATTCTGACACGTGCTCTGTTATTCCTGCAGCGTGCAGCAGTGCATTGACAATTATAATCGCGATAATAAAAGCAACAACTAAACTTATAACACACAAAAGCAGATGTGCATTATACCAGCGTATGTATTCAACAAAATTATCCGCTTTAAAAAACTCGTACACCTTTGAATTGTTATTTTCAAGCATACTCAGCTTCAAATCGTTTGGCAGGTGCAGCTTCTCGACATAATCAGTCTGTGCACTCACCTGGGCATTTATCTGCTCTATCATCCTGGTGTAATCTGCATTCGGGCCATCCGCAAGCACTGTGTTTTTTGTTATTCCATACATTGCGTTATCGACGCCGAAAAAATCCAGAACTCTGTATACGCCCGAATCTAATATACCGGCCACAAAAATCGAAGCCGCCATAAAAAAGATAAAGTATCCCATTCTGACTGCGCCGCGCCAGTACCCGATTGCCATCATTGCAATTATAAGTATTATTATAAATATCAATACATAATTAATACTCATCTTCCGCCCCTTCGTCGTCACTACCTAAAACAAATTTATCTACAGCACAACAGACTCCGTCGCTGTCATTATCAAGGGTTATAATGTCTGCAGCCGCCTTTATCTCCTCATCAGCATTGCCCATGGCAACCCCGACACCTGCAAGCTTTATCATCGACAAATCATTTCCGCTGTCTCCAAATGCCATCACCTGCGAAATATCTATTCCAAGATGTCCTGCAAGCCCCATAAGCGCTCTGCCTTTTGTTGCGCTAACATGATTTATCTCTATATTATTTGCTACCGAGCTTACAGCTACCGCAAAATCAAATCTCTTAAGCTCCTCAAGTGCCCGATTCTTCTCTTCAATATTCATAAATGTCAGATTAATCTTCTGTGCTCCGTTTTTTGAGCTGCGTATAGCTTCTCTGACATCATCTGTTACGATTCTTGTTTTTTTTACCAGCTTTGCGATACTCTCTGATAAAACATAATCCGAAACATGCTCCATATAATATGGTGAAATCCTGCCGACGCCGCCTATATGAACATCTGTCATTGTATTGTATTTCTGAACAAAGTCCCAAATTTCTAACGCCTGTTCTGTGCTAAAGCTGCTCTGGTATATCGCTTTTTGGCAGCGAGAATCCCACACCATTGCACCATTTATAATAATGGCATATCTTATAAACGGCATATCTCTTACAATATCGCTTATCCCAATCCATGGTCTTCCGGTAGAAATAACAATCTCGACGCCACGCTCAGATGCCTGCCTAAGCGCTTCAATATTTCTGCGTGATAACGACTTGTCGGTTCTTAAAAGAGTACCATCTAAATCGGTTGCTATGAGTTTAATGTTCATATTTAACCTCTGTAAAAATGTCGCGAACGAAGTATCAGATACCCTTCAGCGTTTCTTGATGCCTCAAACAATTTCTTTACCCCTGCCTTCTGTGCCCTTTCCACAGCCCGGTCGACCAGTAAAGCGGCGTCTGATATTGTAAAAGGAATACCATCATCTATCATCTCTTCCGCAATATCATCAAGCTCATCCTCCGCAGTATCATCCAGTACCGCATTCTGCTTAAAAGCATAGTTTGAAATATATCCCATAAACTCTTCCTTTGTAATAGCAGCATCTTCATATATATACTTGCACTTTTCAGAAAAGTTTTTGTGTCTGTTTACAAATAACGCAAGTTTTGTAGGCGTGTCTACCAGAGCAATCTTTGCGGCTATCGTTTTGGCATCGATTAAATCTGACATCTCGTGAACAGTTTCATAATTAACGCCGGTCACTCCGTCTACTACCAAATCCCTTCCCTTTAATACAGAAATGGTCTTAAGTACGCCTCGTTCACTGAATTTATTGTCAGATATTCTTGCTGCTCCGGCATTCCTTGAACCAAGATTGGTATTGATATTGGCAAGCTTTCCGGCGGCATATTTAACTGCGCCCTTCATATTGCTGCATTCTATAAGATAAACCTCAAACAACCTTTCGTTATTTTTTACAACAGGTTTTCTGCTGCTTTTTTTCTTTGGGTTTTTATGTGAAACAGCTGTTGTTTTATCAGAGGCTGTTTCTTTTGCTGCCTCAGGCTTGAAAATAAATGTCGGTCTGCCCTGTCCATTAACCGGAGTGAATTTGTTCTTTTCGTCAAAATAGCCCAAAAGTTTTACCCTTGGCTCTGCCGCTTCTTTTATGTCACTGTTCTCTGAAGCAGCTGCCGCCTCTTTCATCTGCTCCGCTATCACAGTCAGAATATCACCCTCGGAAACGGGCTTGTCTTCCAGCGGATTGTCAAGTGTCTTTTCCGGAGCCTGCTCTGGCTTTTGTTTTTTTTCAGAAGTATCTTCAACGCTCTCATCGGCGGTTATGACTGCTTCCGATTCAGGCAAAATCTCTTTGCCGGCATCTGTGTTCTCCTCATATTCCTTCTGTGATAATACCGTCCCGGTCACATCGGTATTCACCGCTTCTGCTTTTGCATTCTGCATATCAGCCTCAGCATCATCAGTATTAACTGCTTCTGCATTCTTTATAACTTCCTCAGCATCATCAGTATTAACTGCTTCTGCATTCTTTATAACTTTCCCTGCATCATCTGTATCCGATGCTTCTGCATTCTGTATAACTGCCTCAGCATCATCAGTATTCACTGCTTCTGCATTCTTTATAACTTCCTCAGCATCATCTGTATCCGATCCTTCTGCATTCTGTATAGAATCATCGAAAAAATCATTATCTGAAGCTTCACTTTTTTCAGATAAAGTCTGTCCGGCTTCGTTTCCGGACATAATTGCATTAATATCATCATCAATTCCGAGACATTTGTGCTTTAAATGCAATGCCGGCTTCCCATAATTCCCACCGCTGTACCAAAGGATTATTTCATCACACAGCTTTACGCACTTCTCCTGCTGCCCCATTTTATAATAAAGCTTTGCAAGAGTATAAGCCCACTTGTCATCAAAGTCTCCCTCAAGGAACAGTTCAAGAACTTCTTTCTTCTTTTCGTCAGTATCTTTACGGGCACACATAATATGATAGGCTAATAACAGATTGTCCTTATCCTTCGGTGCCATATCCCTGAATTTCCAGTAATACTTCTCTGCATCATCAATATCTCCCGCCTGCGCAGAAAGCTCCGAAAGCTTGTAAACTGTTCTTTTATCGGCGTCTGACCTGTTATATGCAAATAAAAGCACATTCTTTGCATCGCTGTATCTTTTGCATCTTTCATATATCTCTGATATCTGGCTAAGCAGCTTGACATCTTTGACCTTACTCCACTGAACCTCGTCTGCAATTTCTGCTGCTTCTTTAAACTCGTCTGAATACGCCAGACTTCTTATCATGAGTATCTTTTTATTTGTACTGCCTCTGTGCATCATAAAACTTCCTCCGGTCCTTTGTAATTTCATCACATAATCGTCTGGAATCACACAAATAATGCGCTTTTCGGGCTCTTGACAATCCAATCGAATTTAACAAATTAAAATCAGAGTTCAACACGTCCGTCAAGCGCTCTTGTAAGGGTTATCTCATCAATATATTCTAAATCTCCACCAACCGGAACTCCACTGGCAATTCTTGTTACTTTTATGCCGCTTGGTTTTATCAGCTTGCTTATGTACATCGCTGTTGTCTCTCCCTCAAGGCTTGAATTCGTAGCAATAATTACCTCATTTACATCTGATAAAAGCCGCTTCATTAATTCCTTCAATTTAATATCATTCGGTCCTATGCCAAGTGCAGGGGAAATAGCGCCATGCAGCACATGGTATACGCCGTTATACTTCCCTGTCTTTTCATATGCCGCAAGGTCTCTGGTGTTTTCAACCACCATAATAGTGCTGTGATCCCTCGCTTTATCCTTGCAGATAGGGCATAATTCATCATCGGTAAGAGTATAGCACTCCTTGCAATAGCAGACATGCAGTCTCGCATCCATCATGGTATCGGCAAGGCTTTTAACCTTTTCCTCCGGCATGTTCACTATGTGAAATGCAAGGCGCTGGGCAGACTTACTCCCAATGCCCGGCAATCTCGACAGTTCTTCAATTAAAGAATTAATTCTGCTGCTGTAATAATCCATTAGAAAGGAAATCCTCCCATGTTCAATCCGCCTGAAATGCCTGACAGATTTTTGTCTGACTCTTCATCCACCTTGTGGAACGCTTCGTTTATAGCTGCGATTATCAAATCCTGAAGCATCTCGATATCATCAGGGTCTACAACCTCCTCTGAAAGCCTGATTGCCTTAAGCTCTTTCTTTCCTGTTACAGTTACCTCAACAGCACCTCCGCCTGCCGCAGCAGTAAATTCCTTTTCCTCAAGCTCCTTCTGTGCTGCCTCCATCTGGCGCTGCATTCTCTGCGCCTGCTTCATAATATTGCCCATGCTTCCAGGCATTCCGCCTGAAAATCCACCTTTTTTAGCCATTTTTTGTTCCTCCTTTATTCTATGGGTAGATTTTTATAGGTCGTTTGACACTATATTTTGTGAATTTTTTATTTTAAATATTGTTATGCCGGATACATCTCTGGACGCTTTGTCATCATTGTCCGGCTGATGTGCTAAGCTCTCACTCCTCCGACAGCTCTTGCTCATCAAGGAATTCCTCCGGCTCATCCTCTTCTCCCGATTCATCCTCCTGATAAACCGGCTTTGCCGTAACGCCATGCTGTATCGGTGCACTGTGCAGTGCTTCCTCCTGCGCCTTTGCCATGCCTTCAAGCTCCTTAAAGGCTTCCTCCTCGGCCTGCGCCAGATTTTCAAACTCCTTAAGTGCCTCTTCACTCAGTCCAAAATAATCCTCGGACTGTGCGGTATCGTCAAAGCTCTGCCCATTGTCACCGGATTCGAAATTACTTTCAACCGGCTCAAAGCTGCTGCCATCCGGCTCAAAGCTGCTGTCACCCGCCTCAAAGCTGCTGCCATCCGCCTCAAAAGCTGCATCACTCTGTTTAAAGCCTTCGCCGGACTCAAGGCTGCTGTCTTTCCGCGAGAATACTTCGGCTGCATCCTCTGAAAAGCCTTCTTCCTCTGAGTCTGAAAACACTATCTCTGAATTAAAAACACTCTCAAGCTCGTCATTGCTCAAATACTCGTTGTAACGGTAATTCTTATCAACTATTCTGGTCTTAAACTTAAGCTCCTTGTGGAACATATCCTTTACAGCGTTTGAAAGCTTTGAAAGCACCTCATCTCTTCCAATTATATTAGCGTATGTTTGATTTGTAAATACTATAACCATCTGCCCTTCGCCAAGCGGCTCTACCACGCTTCCGTCAAGCGCCACCTTTGAATGCAAATCTGCACTTGCAATAATCCTCCGCCAGTTCTCCCTGACAAGCTGCAAATCCTCAAACTGTGCCTTCGGCAGCGTTATTGCTGTTTTTTTTTCTTTAACAGGCTCCGGCTCTTCAATCGGCTGACTAATCGGACTTACAGAAACCCTTACGCCTTCCTTAAGCTGTGCCTCCAGCTTATCAACTCTCTCAAGCAGCGAATCAAGATTCGGCTCCATCTGCGGGTGTGTAAGCTTTATGACCGTAATCTCAAGCAGCACTCTCTTTGCATTTGAATATCGCATCTGTGAGGACAGCTCAGAAAGCACCCTGATATATCTGATAATGGTTTCAGGCTGAATCATGCGTGAATCCTCTTCAAGCCGCGCTAAATCGGCGCTGCTCATATCAACAGCCTCCCTTGAAACCTCTGCAGTTCCTATAAGCAGCATGTTTCTAAGGTACCATATAAAATCGCTGACAAACTGTCCTATCTCTCTGCCCTCAAGTATCATATTGTCAATCTGCTTCACACATCCGGTGACATCTCCCTGTATCAGATTCCTAAAAAATGCACTAAACACTTCGTTGTCAACTGCTCCAAGTGCCGTAAGCACCTTGTCATAATCAAGTCTCTGTCCGTAATAAAACGCCACGCACTGGTCGAAAAGGCTTATCGCATCTCTCAACGAGCCGTCGCCCTTCTTGGCAACGTACCTTATAGCGTCGTCATCAGCCTCAATTCCTTCGGCGCCGGCCATCTCCTTAAGTCTCATGGCTATGGTCTCGCCGCTTATCCTTCTGAAATCATATCTCTGGCATCTTGACAGCACCGTGACCGGAATCTTATGCGCCTCCGTTGTCGCCAGTATAAAAATAACGTATGAGGGCGGCTCCTCAAGCGTCTTTAACAGCGCATTGAAGGCGCCTGTCGACAGCATATGAACCTCATCGATAATATAAACCCTGTACCTTCCCTCCGACGGGGAATACTGTACGGTCTCTCTAATCTCTCTGATATTGTCAACGCCGTTGTTTGACGCTGCATCTATCTCAACCACATTCATGGAAGAACCCGAATCAATTGAGCGGCAGACTGCGCACTCTCCGCATGGACTTCCGTCTACAGGGTGTTCACAGTTTACTGCCTTTGCAAGTATCTTTGCAATAGTTGTCTTACCTGTTCCCCTTGTACCGCAGAATAAGTATGCATGCCCTATTCTGCCTGTCTTTATCTGATTTTTAAGTGCTGTAACAATATGGTCCTGTCCCTTGACATCTTCAAAGTCTTTCGGACGCCACTTTCTGTACAATGCAGTATACGCCATGCTCTTATCACCCGCCTGTAAAAAAATACACATTCCATCTCGGAACACCGGTCGTAAACGTTACCTGAACAGTTAGCTCAATCCAGGCATACCTACGGCACACAAAAAATCCTGCTTAGTGCTGCTTCCTTCCGGACCTGACACGGTTCACAGGCATCTGTTGCGTAGGACCCGAAAATCAATGCCACTTATAGAGGGCAGCTTTACGGCCGGCATTCCCAAATGGAATGTGCTTTATGTATCATTCATCCAATATCACAAATGCTTTCTTCAGTTGTGCTTTAAACGCTTACACGCATATTAAAGCCGCTCGTTTAAGTATAATTTATTTTAATTTACTTGTCAATACAGGTTTCAGCCATTCTCACGCCGGTTCTGTGCAATATTTCTTTATAGCGCGTCCTGACACGTTTATATGGGTTATTTATGCCTGTTTATTTTTCTTTTCTGCCCCTTAATTCTTTAAAAAACTGCTTCATCATACCTGAGCACTCTTCTTCAAGCACTCCCGTCATAACCGCTACCTTATGATTAAAGCCGTCCATCTCCAAAATATTTGTAACTGAGCCGGCGCAGCCTGCCTTCGGATTCATGCATCCAACAACACATCCATCAATTCTGGACTGCAAAAGTGCCCCGGCGCACATAGGACAAGGCTCAAGGGTCACATACATGGTACATCCCTCAAGTCTCCAGTCGCCCATTTTCTTACAGGCTTTTCTTATAGCAATTATCTCTGCATGAGCGAGTGTATTCTTGTCTGTAGTGCGCCTGTTATAGCCTCTTGCAATTATCCTTCCGTCATAAACAATCACACAGCCTATAGGCACTTCTCCTATCGAGTATGCCTTCTTTGCCTGTTTAATTGCTGCCTTCATATATTTTTCTTCGTTTGCTATCATCTTATCAATCTGACTCTCCGATATTTTTTACTCCTTTAGCGACATCTTCATTCAGCACATAACAGTTAAAATTCATGCTTACTTTCTGTTGCTCTTAACAATAAGCACTGCCGAATCTATGGTAGTAGCCGCATTCATTTCAAACAGAGATACCAGCTTATTAAGCTTTTGCACACTTCGAAAATCCTTCGGTATCTTTTCCTCAACAACTGCCTTGTATTCCTCATCCAGCTTATCAAGCCTTTTCTGCACCCTTGACTTGTCTGAAGACATTTTATTCGTCTCTGCAATCAGACTATCCAGTCTGTCTTTATTCTCAGCCTCTATATCTGCTCTTATTTTTTCCTTTGTGACATTTTCAAATTCAGCCTTTGCTGCCTCAAGCTGCGCTGTCTTCTCTTCAAGCTCTTTTCTCGCTGTCTGAAGTCTTATATCGACATCCCCGAAATCATAACCGCTCTCGTCTTTGTCACCGCGTATAGACGCTTCAATATTCTTTATCTGCCTTTTGTTTTTCCTTATTTCATTGTATATACCGCGTGCCTGCTTAATGGCGTCTGCATGTTTTATTTTCGTAAAATAAAACAGCAGCATATAAATTCCGCCAAACAGCGCTACTGCACCTATGTAAATAAACAAAAGATGCACAGGCCTTCTGTCCCGAATAAAAAGATATATTATTAAAGGTATTATGCCAAACGCTACAATCTGTGTACATATCAATATGAGAAGGTCATACAGACCTTTCGGCGCAAATAATGCATAATACAATCTGTTTTTACAAAATAACGGCAGGCTGTCTTCTTTGCAGATATCAGCAATTTCAGATTTCTTAACATCATTATCAATATATAAGGCCTCTGTCTCCCGTGCAATTCTGTCCGAAATATTTTTCTGTTTTACTAAAGCCCGCTCCTTTGCAAGGTTCTCCACATTCTTCTGAAGTGAATTAACCTCAATGGCAAGCTCGCTGCAGGCTTCCTGCCTGCCACGCTTTTGCTCAGCATCTATTCTGCTCTCCATTTCTTTTTTTGCAGCAGCAAGCTCTCTCCTAACTTTTTTCAAATCGGCGTCAAGCTTCTTGTCCTCTTCCTGAAGCTCTGCCCGCTCAACAATATTATCTCTTGCAGTTTTTAAAATCTTATATTCCTGAGCTGCCTTCTCCGAAAGCGCATTCGGGTCAGATACGCCCTTTACTTCGCCTATAATTTTCTGACTTACCTCATCCATCTTCCATCCACTCTCCATAGCTTCCTCCATACACACATATCAAAACCAGTTCTTAACTCAATAACGCTGCATAATATATGGTATCATATTAATGATACCATAAAATGAATACAAGCGGTTATTTTTTTGCATTGTTTTTTTTATTTTTTTACTATACTATATATGATATCAGTATCCATTGCCGTTTTTATGCTGCATCGGCAAACTGATTTTGCCATGCCGGCTTCATACAGCACATATAAAATATATTTGGAGGAATTAATAATGTTTCGCATGTGGGGAAAAATTTTTAAAGATAACAGGATGATGAAGGATATCGTAATAGAAATAGACGAGGACTGCAATCGTACAAAAAAAGTATTCCAAAGTCTTAATCAGATATGCCTCGAGTTCGACCTTGGAATACCTATGTGGCTTGATTCTACAATTGATGAGTTCAAGCGACACGCAAAATGCCGCTTTACCCAGGACAATTTTATTGAACAGATTGATTTTGATTTTCTTGAGCTGCACGTAATCGAGGAAGATTAGGCATCAGTGTCTGCCTTGTTACCTCTTTTGTCGTCTTAATAAGCTCCTTTATAACCTTTGCAAGTTCTTTTTTTGCATCAGAATTAAGACTGTTGTATGATTTAAGCAGGGCATGGAGGTTTTTCATATTCTTTTTTCCGGGCAGATCCTTTAAGGTGTTTACCCCTGCCTTCTCAAGAACCTTGAACATCATCTCTACAGTATTCATTCGCGTTGCATCGTCTAATGAATCCAGCCATCCCGAAACAGTCTTATCAATGATAATGCCCAGGTCGCTCAGTCCGTCCATTCTCTCAAACATCGTGCCTGTAATCTTCCACGTTGTCGCATCATGCTGAAACGGCGCTGCTTCACTGCTGCATACGACATTAAAATTATCATTATGATTAAAAAGCATGCCTACAACCGAGGAATGCGGCACAACAGTATGTATTCTGTCGCTGACCGATTTAAATCTTTGACTGTTGATAACCTTTTCGCTAAAGCCCGGTCCGTCATTATTATATATTCTTATAATACGTCTTTTTACCATGGCCTTACTGTTGACTGCAGCGTACACAGCAAGATTTCCTCCCTTTGAATGTCCGCCGAGATATATCTTTCCATGCCAGACCTCTGCCAGAGCCTCCAGATATTTAAGCGCATCCTTCTGTGCAGGAATGCTCTCCAAAAAGCTCATGTTAAAATCCTCTTTCCAGCCGACAATATTATC
Organism: Lachnospiraceae bacterium; assembly: GCA_017442865.1. GTDB lineage: Bacteria > Bacillota > Clostridia > Lachnospirales > Lachnospiraceae > JAFRXK01. The sequence goes on from JAFRXK010000011.1 coordinate 10,483, forward strand.
ATCAGTGCCGCGATAGGATATAAATATAGTCTTTTTATCAAGAATAATTGATACAGCGGCAAACTGCTCCTGTATTTCGCTATTGAGGCGCTCGGCATAATTGGCAAGCTTAAGATTTTTATACCTCTCAGAGCCTGCAAGCTTTCTAATTATGTCCGGAGCATTTCTCATCATGGAAAGATTCTGCTTTTCTTTTTCAATGTCTCTGATTTCAAAATATTTTTCTGCAGCATCATATATGCTTATCTCCTCCTGCATTCCTTCCGGCACAATGTCCGAAAAATCCACATATGAGATAAGCGAAAGAATCAGTCCGTCAACCTCATTAACCGGAGACTGTTCAAAGGTAAGGTCTCCCCTCCAGTCAATATAATCAAAAATATTTCCGCTCAGCATATAAATCCCATCCTTTTTTTACGCAATACGCCCGCCAGAAGCTTTTCTGTTTATTTTACCGCCGTAATATTTATTTATTCAGTTTAATATTGAATTTTCCAAGTATTTTATTGGCAGCATTAATAAATGTTTCATTTTTTGTCTTTACAAAATATACAAATACCAGAATCCCATATATCACACCGCCAAAGATTACCTGAACTGCAAGTGTATACGCCCTTACTCCGAGTCGCAAGCCAATCACATACACTCCGGCAAACATAAGCGCAGCAAATACCATAAACTGCCAAAAACTTTTTATATAAGCCTTTATCGGTAATTCCCTTCTTACAGCAAATGCCTGAATAAGGCAGACTGCAATCTCCGCGGCAATTGTACCGACAGTCGCTCCCATCGCACCATACTGCGGTATGAGAAGCGCATTGATTGCCAGATTAACAATCGCTCCGGCAACAACTGAAAACATATATTCCTTATCCTTGTGCGTCGGAATAAGGTATTGTGTTCGTATAATATTTGCAAATGTAATAAACGGCACTGTGACTGACAGCCACTTTATGATTGTCCCCGATGTTGCAAAAGATTTTCCCCAGAAGATTGGTGCAAATATCTCTCCGACTCCTGCAAGACCAAATGCAAGCGCCAGTGAGAGGCACATAATAAACTGCATTGAAGTTGAAATATATTTGTTGGTCGCCGTTCTATCATTCTTTGATACCAGGTTTGACATCTTAGGAAGCATTACGGTTCCGAACGCTCCTATTATTGTTATCGGAACGCTGTTAATCTTCTCTGCATTTTCGTAATATCCAAGCTGTGTCCTGCTGCTCATGCCGCCTATCATAATCTTATCCATGTATTTATACAGGCTGACCGCAATAGCAGGAATAAACAGTATGAGCATAGGCTTTACATGTACCTTCATCTGCTCCCACTGCGGTCTTTCTATTTTAACATATTTCTTTAACGGCACCCATAATACAAGCTGGCTTACGAGTGTTCCGACGGCCATGATAACGCAGTATATCCAAAGGTCCTCCGCTTTTCTTACCAAGGCAAATACAAGAATGACATTTATAATTTTGATAATTGAATTTCTTGTGACAGTAAATTTAAATTTCTCTATTCCAAAATAAAACCAGCTTATGTCAAATAATGCACTTAAAACATATGCACCCTGAATTATCGCATAAATGCGCTCTTCTTTGAGCCACAGGATATATCCCACATACGCCATAAGACAGATTACCGAAATAGCAATGTGCAGAAACAATATATTGGAAAAGGTTCTATTCAGCTTAGAATCATCATCCCTGCTCTGCGCAACCGCCCTGTTTCCGTAATTTTTTATGCCCATCATCGAAAACAGCACAAAATAATAAGCCACAGAATGTGAATACGAATATATGCCCAGACCCTCTGCGCCGATTACTCTCGCTATATATGGAGAAGTAACAAACGGCAGTATAATCATGAGTATCTCATATATCGTCTGATATAAAATATTTTTCTTAATGCTCGATTTTTCAGCTTTCATTCCTGTCTCCATTGTTTAAAACGCCTATTTTGCCCTGTTATGTAATTTGTAACATAAATAATATATTGTTCCGCCCAGTACTCCGCCCAATGAATTAAACGCAAGGTCCGACATCTGCACTGTTCCAAGCTTAAATATAAGCTGTGAAAACTCTATTCCAAACGAAATGCAGAAGCAAATTACTGCCGCCTTTCCTACAACTCTCCAATAATTTAATTTTCCGCTCTTAAATATTTTATCTCTGTAGGTCCAAAACAAGAGAATGATAAACGGTGCAAAAAATATAATATTAATTATTGCATCACTATTAAATCTACCGTTTTTATCGTAAAGTCCCCATACTCCTAAAACATTATTAAGAGGACTTGAATAGAATGACCTTCCAAGCAACGAATCAAACAAAATCATTGCTGAATAAAATGCAAGAAAGAACAGCTTTCTAAAGCGGCTGTTTTTCTTAAATTCGTTAATCCATTCTTTCGCAATCTCTTTCCATCCAAACTTTTTTGCTCCTATGTACAAAAACATAAATAATACCGCAATAAGCAGGGATGCAAAAAAGCCCTTATATATTTCCTGCAATATCTGCTTTAAAATACTTCCTACCGTCTCCATATTACACTCCCAATTATATAATAAGCTTCTTATTTATTATTTATATAACGGCACTAAGTCTTTAGATAATTTCCATACCCAAACATCTGCCCTTCAATAAAATATTGATAACATAAATCATTTAACAATGTCAATATCTTTATTGCTTTATCGAATATATCCCCTGCACAAAATCAGGTGCAGGGAAACCCTGCACCTGATAAAAGTGATTTAAAAATATTAATTAATCATCAAAGATGGTCTGTTGATTCGCAGGATATCATCCTGATAAAAGTGATTTAAAATATTAATTAGTCAAGCAATTCGTAAAGTCCTGCAACATGCTCGTCTGCAAGAGGAAGTGCCTCCGGTGTGCCGATGCCTACAGCATACATACCGCCGGCCTTTGCTGCCTGAACACCTGCATAAGAATCTTCAAATACTGCGCAGTCTGCTGGGTCAAGTCCAAGTGCCTCAGCGCCCTTTAAGAATACCTCAGGATCCGGCTTAGCCTTTGAAACCTTGTTTCCATCAATAATGGCATCAAATAAATCAACTATTCCAAGTCCCTCAAGAATCGGAACTGCGTTCTTGCTTGCTGAGCCAAGTGAAATTAAAACGCCCTTGTTGCGAAGCTGGATAAGATATTCCTTTGCGCCCTTAAGAAGCTCTGACTCGTCGATTGACTTAATGCTCTCAACATACCATGCATTCTTCTTGTCGCAAAGCTCTGCCTGCTCCTCCGGAGTACGTGTCTGTCCGCTGAGCTCAAGAAGAATCTCAAGTGAACGAACACGGCTTACGCCCTTTAACATCTCGTTCTGCTCCGGTGTGAAATCAAAACCGAGCTCCTCGTTTGCAAGTCTCTTCCATGCAAGATAGTGATACTTTGCTGTATCTACGATAACGCCGTCCAAATCAAAAATTGCGCCTTTAATGTCTTTCATTTTGTTTCTCCTTTTTAAATCATAATTATTGTCTTCCACCTGCATATTCTGCGGTGTACGTGCTCTTCAACCTCTCTTGTTTGCCGGTAATGCAACCTTTACGCCATTGCCGTCAACAGTTACATCCTGTCCGTATACATTGATATCAAGTGTCTTGCCGTTTGTTACCTTGAATTCAACCTCATCGCCAACGCTTACTAAAAGGATTGCATCCTTGTATACAAGACGGAAGCTGTACTTCTTCCATGTGTTCGGAATTGACGGATTGAAGATAAGCTTGTCAGCATCACTTCTCATGCCGCCGAAGCCGTATACAATGTTAACCCATGCTGCTGCAATTGATGTAGTATGAAGACCCTCACAGGTATTTCTGTTGTAGTTGTCAAGGTCCATACGTGTTGCAAAGCCGAAGAAGTTAAGAGCCTCCTCATGCTTGTCAAGCTCTGCAGCAAGGATTGAATGAATTGACGGTGATAATGAAGACTCATGAATTGTCTTTGGCTCATAGAATTCATAGTTAGCCTTCTTCTGCTCCATTGTAAACATTGAGTTATGCATGAAGATGAACTGAAGTACATCCGGCTGCTTAATCATATCGTTACGGTAAATTCTGTCGTATGCCCAATGGCTGTAAAGCGGGAAGTCCGTTACAGGAATTGAGTGAATGTCGATATGCGGTAAATCAAAGAAGCCTTCATGCTGCTCAAATATCTTTGTCTCCTCATCATAAGGTATGTACATCTTGTCGGCACATGTCTGCCAAAGCTCCATATCCTTGCAGAAGCAGCCAACCTTGTCCATAAGTGCATCATACTTATCCGGTGCGTTCTCCTTCATCTCCTTGAGAACGTCTAATGTATATTCAAATGTAAGCTTAGCCATAAGGTTTGTATAGCAGTTGTGGTTAACCATAACCTGGAACTCGTCCGGACCCATAACTCCGTAATAACCGAAGCGTCCTGACTTCTGTGCAAACTGTCCGCGGCTTGCAAGGAAACGGCAAATCTGAACAAGCATCTCTGCACCGTGTCCGTAAAGGAATTCCTTGTCGTCTGTAACCTTCTCATAATGCCAGATACCAAATGCAACGCCTGTGCTTGGCTGGAACTGTGTGCTTGCGTGCTGCCAGAGTGTACATGCCTCATTACCATTTAATGTAGCAATCGGATAGCATGCGCCCTCGCAGTCAAGGTCATGTGCTCTCTCCATAGCATTCGGAAGTGTTGAATAACGGAACTCAAGCAGGTTCTTTGCAGCCTTTGGATTACTGAAAAGATATACAGGAAGACAGCATGTCTCTGTATCCCAGAATGCGTGTCCGCTGTAAGCCTCACCTGTAAGACCCTTAGCTCCGATATTGTTGTGCGGATCCTGTCCGTGATATGTCTGCTGTAACTGGAAGATACAGAAACGAACGCCCTGCTGGTCCTTCTCTGTGTTCTCTCCCTCTATCTCAACGTCAAAGTTTTCCCAAACGCCATCCCAGAACTTCTTATCTGTAGCAAGCGCAGCCTCATAACCGCCGTCTGCCTGTGCTGCAGTCTTTGCAATACCGTCTGCCCAGAGTGCCTCATCAGTAACCTCAGGATTCTTCTCAACGATATTCATAACGCTCTTTGTAAATGTAACTGCCTTGCCTGCTGCAAGCTTTGCACATACCTCTGTGCCGATAAACTTGTCACATTCCTTTGCGGCAGTCTCAGCCTCGCCGTCTATCTTAAGTGTGTAGCCCGAGAATACTCTCTGCTGTGTTGTAAGCGTCTTGCCGATAATAGCATAAACGCTTCCTTCAACGCCCTTCTTCACCTCGTCCCAGAAGCAGTGCTTCTTGCCATGAACGATATTAAAATCAAGTCCGAAGGTAATCTTTATCTCAGTGTCACAATCTACGGCCTCTGCTGTTATCTTCTGATAACCCTCGGCTGAGTTCTCCATATTTAAAAATCTCTCAAATGAAAGCTTTACGCTCTTGCCTGTTCCTGTTGTAACAGTAAACTCACGTGTAAGAATACCTGTCTTGAAATCAAGCTCACGCACAAAGCCTGCAATCTTTGCTGTGTTTAAGTCTAAATTCTCGCCGTCAATACTAATCTTTGCGTATAACCAGTCAACAGCATTAACCATAAAGTGAGAACGCTTAACAACACTCTTGTACGCTGACGGTGTCTCCTCACGTGCATTCTCATAAACACCATTGAAGTAGCTTCCAAGCAGCTGCTCTTCACAGGTGCTTCCCTCTTCAAAATAACCTCTTACGCCCATGTACTCGTTGCCGAGTGAAAAAATAGATTCTGATACTGCATTACGGGATGGATCAAATCCTTCCTCTACTACTTTCCAAGGATCGACCTTGAAATACTCGTCAGCTACCTTTGCCATATTTACCTCCAAATTTCATTCCATGTTTATAGATATCCGGCTGTCCGCCGTCCGCATAAAAATATATTTACGCAACATAAACTGAGGGCTTCCCAGTCCCCCTAATGTAAGGTCATTCTAACAAATTAATTTCAGCTGTGCAATACAAATTATATAAAAAATCATGTTTTTTTTGATAAATTTTTAGTAAAACGTTACATAAATTCAGTTAAACGTTTTATCAATTGTGCAATTTTTTGTCGTATTATGTCATTTATATCAAATACCATAATTAAGCGGCTGTTTAACTGCCTATAAATACATATAACCCCTTTTTTCATTTCATGCGCAGCATATTACAGTAAATAAACATAACAAAAACTCCTCCCCGGTATCGAAGGCAGCTTATGCCAGCTTTCCGGGAAGGAGCACTTGTTTCAAATATTATTTAATCTCTGAAAGATTTACTTATCAAGCCTATCTGTCAATAAATCTTCTTTTCCTTATAACAAATACAACCGCTACACACATACTGATAAGCATTGCAATAAATGTTGGTAAAAGAACTGCGCTGTCACCTGTATCAACGCCCGAGCCTCCGTTACCGGCATCTGAGCTTGATGTCTCAACAGCCTCTGAGCTTTCCTCTGCTGATGAAGAAGCTTCTTCTGTCTCAGGCTCTGTCGGTGCCTGCGTCTCAGGCTCTGTTGGTGCCTGCGTCTCAGGCTCTGTCGGTGCCTCTGTCTCAGGCTCTGTTGGTGCCTGCGTCTCAGGCTCTGTCGGGGCCTGCGTCTCAGGCTCTGTCGGGGCCTGCGTCTCAGGCTCTGTCGGGGCCTGCGTCTCAGGCTCTGTCGGTGCCTCTGTCGGGGCCTCTGTCTCCGGCTCTGTCGGGGCCTGCGTCTCAGGCTCTGTCGGGACTTCTGTCTCCGGCTCTGTCGGGGCCTGCGTCTCAGGCTCTGTCGGGGCCTCTGTTTCAGGCTCTGTCGGGGCCTGCGTCTCCGGCTCTGTCGGAGCTTCTGTTTCAGGTTCTGTCGGGGCCTGCGTCTCAGGCTCTGTCGGGGCCTCTGTTTCAGGCTCTGTCGGTGCCTGCGTCTCAGGCTCTGTCGGGACCTGCGTCTCAGGCTCTGTCGGGGCCTCTGTTTCAGGCTCTGTTGGTGCCTCTGTTTCAGGCTCTGTCGGGGCTTCTGTCTCAGGCTCTGTCGGGGCCTCTGTTTCAGGCTCTGTCTCTGGCTCTGTCGGGGCCTCTGTTTCAGGCTCTGTAGGAGCCTCTGTCTCTGGCTCTATTGGAGCTGTTGGTGCTTCTGTCTCCGGCTCCGACGACTCTTCCTCAAACGGAATCTCATTATCACCCGTTGATTCTTCTACAGGATTAGGGTCATTAACCCTGATACTTTTTCTTACTACATTATTCCCTATGGAAGCAATAATCACGGCATCGCCTTCGCTGACTCCGGTTACAATTCCGAAATCATCCACTGTTGCAATAGATGAATCAGATGAAGACCATGAAATATCATAGAAAACAATTACCACTGTAGCGAAATCATCATCATATACATCTTTATTAACAGAATAACCAAGCAAGGTTAATTCTTCATCTTCTCCTATATCTACAGGCTGCACCTCACCATCTTCATTATCCATGCAACATATTTCTAATTCTTCCAAAGAAGATGTCTTGACATTTATCAAAGCCATCCCCAGCTCTAAATCATCCAGCTTACTCTCATCCAGTCCTTCAGGTGCTTTTATAAACAGACCTTCTGTAGTTGTCCAATTGCTTGACAAAGACCGGAAGCTTGAAAGTGCCATATAATTTGAATTCGGATTAATCAAATTCTCATAATGACCTGTCACACCGCCTGTATTATTAACTAAGTCTGATTTTTCATCATACCACTGCTCAATTGCCCGCTTCATCCCTGAGCCCCATGCAAGATTCTCCGAAGCAGACATCCATTTTATATCAGACTCTTCAAAAACAGTGCTCCACGGTGTTCCGTCCGGTCTTGTATGGTCCTCATTAACCGCAGCCTCAGCAGCTCTTGTCTGGGTCAACTCCTCCAAATCCGACGACCACTTAATAGGGTGGTAATCTGCCGGTGTAAGCTTTTTACCCCTAAATACAATACCTTCATCACACGCTTCTTTACGAATCTCATTGATTCGGTTCAGCACATAATCTTTAGTCTCAGATGAATATTCACCCGGTACTCCGACTATTGCCAGGTCTCCTGTATCAGGATCCTTCTCGTCTCCCCCTGCACCAACTGATGTAAATGCAAGGCCTAACGCCATAACTGCTGTCAACAGTAATGCGCAAATCTGTTTTGTTTTTAAAACCTTCTTCCTCACAGTATTACCTCATCTTTCACATAAAAATTACGAAAATATGTATTTCGTATATTAAATATTGTATCACTTTATATAATATCTGTAAATATAGTTCCTTTTTAAACGCAAAATTTATTCATTCATGTATAGCAAAAACTAGGGCTTTTGCTATACAGAGAAAATCTCTATTTTGCAAAAGCCACTTAATATCCTATAATCAATATTTTAACAACTTTTATAAAAGAAAACATCTTTAGCTCGAAACCGAATCAGCAGAAAAATCAAGACTTTTCTTCCCATTTGCACAGTTATAACAAACATAACGTATATACTTATATAAACTCTTTGCATTTTCCGGTCTTTCTTTTTTATACATACAGTTTAAAAAATGCACCAACGTAAAACCGGCTATACCCCCAATAATATTTGCAAGCAAATCATTTATATCAAAAAATACATCAATAGGCTTAAATATATATATGATTATCAATTGCAGCAGTTCGAACAGTGCTGATAATAAAATTATTATTATCAACCGAGTCTTATTCGTTAGGTTGGTAACATACTGCATTCCTATTCCTAACGGAATTGTTAAAATCATATTAAGAGCAATATGCTTAAATCCTTGTGTTGAATTAACAATTGACCATGAAATATTATTTTCAATAAAAAATCCTTCCAAATCTAAAAATGTAATTGGGAAAAAAGCAAACGATATTGCAAAATTAGCATATACTATTCCTAATACAGCACAAAAATAATATGATAATGGTAATTTTCTTCTTAATCCAAATATCCCAAAGCCCATCAGCATTAATACCGATACAGGAATATAAAATATAGGTCCATAAAAAAATCCATTCATAACAAGTCTCCTTATATGTGCTTAATAACTAATCGTTCCTGTTATACTCATATTAAAGCCATCATTTAATGGTTTATAAATATAAACATACTTACTTCTTGATGTTTGCGATTTTCCACTGCAACTAAAATATTTCACCTGATCTACAGCAGTCACTTTAACATTTGTAGAACATATTACAATCTTTCCTCCCCACCAGTTTGATTCACATAAACAGATTGTTGTCGGTTGAGGTGCACATAGCCTGCCACCCAAAACACCTTCATGATCTACGCTTGAATAACTGTAAGCCTTAACTTTTCCTTCTATTGTTATTTTCTTATCATTACCAATTGAATAAGTAACACCATTCCTCTTTCCATCAACCAATCTGTAATTCATCTCAGCCCCAAATGAATAAGAACCTGCAAAAACAACCATGCTGAATGAATTGATGAAAATAATACCTACTAAAACTAACAAAAACTTCTTAAATATGTTTCTCATATATCCTCCTTTTTCCGCTTCTATATTAAAAGCTTATATATATTAATTCTTAAATTTTTTATATTTCTGCAACTCTGACGCCCCGGCTATGCCGGAGCGCTAATATTTTATTACAGTCTCTCAAGAAGTGCTGCTGTCATATCCTCATAACCCGGCTTTCCGAGAAGTGCAAACATGTTCTTCTTGTAGCTTTCAACGCCCGGCTGGTTGAACGGATTAACTCCGAGTACATATCCGCTTACGCCGCATGCGAACTCATAGAAGTAGAAGAGCTCGCCAAGGTAGAAAGCGTTCTGCTCAGGAACCTTAACCATAAGGTTTGGTACAGAGCCGTCTGTGTGTGCAAGAATAGTACCGTTCATGGCTGACTTGTTTACAAAGTCCATATTCTTGCCTGCAAGGTAGTTAAGTCCGTCAAGGTTCGCATCATCAGCCTCAATAACAATCTCTGTTGCAGGCTTTTCGATATTGATAACCGTCTCGAACATATTTCTTGAACCGTCCTGAATGAACTGTCCCATAGAGTGAAGGTCTGCCGTAAGGTCAACAGATGCTGGGAAAATACCTCTCTGGTCCTTGCCCTCGCTCTCGCCGTAAAGCTGCTTCCACCACTCTGCAATATAATGAAGGCTTGGCTCATAGTTCGCTGTAATCTCTATGCACTTGCCTTTTCTTAATAAAATATTTCTGATTGCTGCATACTGTAAAGCATCATTCTCCTCAAATGCATTGTTGATTGCTCTTTCTCTTCCGCTTGCTGCGCCTGCCATAAGAGCATCGATGTCGATGCCTGCTGCTGCTATTGGAAGGAGACCAACTGCTGTAAGCACTGAGAAACGTCCGCCGATATCACCAGGTACAACGAAGCTCTCATAGCCCTCCTGATTTGCAAGAGTCTTAAGTGCGCCCTTCTCCTTGTCTGTTGTAGCATAAATTCTCTTCTTTGCCTCTTCCTTGCCATACTTGTCCTCGCAAAGCTTCTTGAAAATACGGAAAGCGATTGCAGGCTCTGTTGTTGTTCCTGACTTTGAAATAACATTAATAGAGAAATCCTTGTCCTTAACAAGATTAATAAGGTCATTTAAATATGTTGTGCTGATATTGCAGCCGCAGAAAAATACTGCAGGCGTCTTTCTGTCTTCCTTTGAAAGGCAGTTGTAGAAATTGTTATTAAGGCACTCAATTGCTGCTCTTGCTCCAAGATATGAACCGCCGATGCCGATAACGATAAGCACCTCTGAATCACTCTGAATCTTAGCTGCTGCCTTCTTGATTCTGTCGAACTCTTCCTTGTCATAAGCTACAGGCAGGTCAATCCATCCGAGGAAGTCGTTGCCCGCACCTGTCTTAGATACTAATAAATCCTTTGCATCCTCAACAATCTTCTTCATATTGTTTACTTCGTCAGCCGAAATAAACGGCGCTGTTTTGCTGTAATCGAAAGTAACTTTACTATTCATCCTGATTATCTCCTTTTAGATATAGTGAAACGACTTTATTTCTCACATATTATACATAATACCCTTTTTATAATCAACCACATTTTTATAAATATTCTTTAATAAATTCTTTAATAATGCTTTCCTCGCTGTCTGTCAGTCTTCTTGTAGGCTGCACATACTCCGCTTCCGGCTCTCTCACCGCCGCAATAGCGTCCATGCTCTGCTTTAAATAGTCTGTATCCTTCTTCTTTTCTTCAACAGGTGCATATTTCCTGTCAGCCCTTCTCTCCTTTACCGCAGCCTCTGAAAGACGGTTTCCTCTTTCCTCTCTCATCGCAGCCTCTGAAAGACGGTTTCCTCTTTCCTCTCTCATTGCAGCCTCTGAAAGCCGGCTTCTTCTTTCCTCTCTCATCGCAGCCTCTGAAAGACGGTTTCTTCTTTCATTCTTTTTAACATCCGCTCCCATCTCAAGCTTTTTCACAAGCGTGTTTTCATAAAAGTCTGCAAGATTGGTAACAACGCTCTCCTTCTTTTCGCCAGTCGCGCATATTCTTTCCCATATAAGCATTATTCCCGCAAGGAACAGTCCTGCAAAAATATACCGCTCTGTAATCATCATTTCCATGCTTTGCAGCATAGTATAAGCCGAAAAAGAAAACGCAGCCATTATAACGACGCACGCCATTGTAACGTTAATTCTGTCCACCCTAAACATTGACACGCCAAATATACGGTACTGCATGAAGTTTTTTCTTATGTAGACTAAAACATTATTTATGCCCTTATTCATTCTGTAGGTGTTTTCGAACCTGAGCTTCCACTGCTTTAACTGCCTGTCCTTCGCCTCACTCATGTTTTGTGATTGACGTACCAGTCTGTTTATTCTGATGTTTGTAATCAGCTTGATAATTATACCAAGTACGCCTGCCGCCGCAAGAACAGCCAGTCCGGCTCCGTTTTCTAAAAAAGCTCTCATATACGCTCCCCCTTTAAAATAAATCTGTCAGACTCTCCAGGTCTGTAATATCTGCATATTAAAGCACAGAGTATCACAATTAATAATTATATTTTAAGACTTATTTATACTGATTTAAAGAAAAAACGTTCGTCTTATACTGACACGGAAAAGCGCCTTTTTGTCGCACCGGAAAGGTTTATGTAACAAAACAGGAAAACCCTTATCATATTTCCGCAGAAAATTTTATTTATGCTGCTCAATATACATATGGCGGCGCATGAAGGATAACTATTAATAATTTTTAATTAACTCCTTCATAAGCCTTACGGAATGCTCGATTGCCTTTGCTTCAAAGGTCGGATAATCCACGCTTGCACTGTCATCTGCCTTGTCGGAAATCGCCCTGATTACGACATAAGGTACATTGTTAAGATATGCAGCCTGTCCGATTGCCGCGCCCTCCATCTCTGTACAATAGCCGCCAAAATTTGATACTATCTGCTCCTTTGTGCCTTTGTCCGCAACAAACTGGTCACCGCTTGCAACTCTGCCGACAAACACCTCAATATCATCATTAACCCTTTCACAGCAGCTCTTAGCCAGTTCTATAAGCTTCTCATCTGCCGGAAATGCAAGCGTATCCATTCTCGGAATCTGGCCAAGCGGATAACCGAATGCCACAGCATTCATATCATGCTGAACCGTGTCACTTGAAATAACTATATCGCCGATATTGATGTCTGCATTTAAAGAGCCTGCGATGCCTGTATTTATAATTGCATCCACGCCGAAAACATCCACAAGCACCTGTGCGCAGATACCGGCATTTACCTTGCCGATGCCGCTCCTTACAACAACGACCTCCTTATCAAAAATCGTTCCTCTGTTAAACTCCATATTTGCATGCTTAAGAACCACAGCATCACTCATGCACTCCTTAAGTCTTGCCACCTCTTCTTCCATTGCGCCTATTATACCAAGCATAATAAACCTCCCACCGAAAATATTGTCATGCGGCCAATATACATTTTGACCAAAACACCATATTAATTATAATTTAGCCTCTTATATTCTTCAAGCAGTTTTCATGTAAAAGAGCCGCAGGATAATCTTATTATAAAAACAGTTGTTTTTATCGGGCTATGTTAGTATAATAGGGATGATTATTAATTTTGGAGGCATCCATGAAAAAGATAATTTTAACCGGCGGAGGTACTGCCGGACACGTAACGCCAAATATTGCTCTTTTACCGGAGCTTAAAGCAAAAGGCTATGACATTAAATATATAGGCACCTATGACGGCATGGAGAAGGGACTTATTGAAAATACAGGTATTCCTTACTTCGGTATTTCCTCAGGAAAGCTTCGAAGATACTTCAGTCTTCAGAACTTCACTGACCCGTTCCGTGTTATCAAGGGTTATTTTGAAGCTAAAAGGATTATTAAGCGCGAAGCGCCTGATGTATTATTTTCAAAGGGCGGCTTTGTTTCCGTGCCTGTTGTAAGGGCGGCAAAGAAGAATCACATCCCGGTAATTATACACGAATCAGACATGACGCCGGGACTTGCCAACAAGCTCTGCTACTCCTCAGCAAGCAGGATATGCTGCAACTTTCCGGAGACGCTTGACTATCTTCCTAAGGACAAGGCAGTGCTTACAGGCTCACCTATCAGGAAGGAGCTGCTTAGCGGCGACAGGCTTGCAGGTCTTAGATTTACGGGACTTTCAGGCAAAAAGCCTGTGCTTCTTATCATAGGCGGCAGCCTTGGCTCAAAGCATGTAAATGACTGCGTCCGCCGCATATTGCCGCAGCTTCTTAAGGACTTTGACGTTATACACCTGTGCGGCAAGGGCAATATTGACGAGAGCTTAAAAGGCACGCCGGGATATGTTCAGTATGAATATGTCGGTCCTGAGCTTAAGGACTGCTTTGCACTCTGCGATGTTGTTATTTCAAGAGCAGGCGCCAACTCAATATGCGAGCTGCTCGCCCTTAAAAAGCCTAACCTTCTTATTCCGCTTCCGCTTTCAGCAAGCCGCGGAGATCAGATTCTGAATGCAAATTCATTCAAGAAGCAGGGCTTCAGCATGGTTATGGAGGAAGAGGAGCTTACAGACGAGAAGCTTATAGACGCTGTCAACACCCTTTACAAAGAGCGTGATAAATATATAAAGACTATGGAAAACAGCAGCTCATCAGATGCTATTTCAATAATTTCAAAGCTTATAGAAGAAGTTCAAGGGAATAATTAATATATTTTTAAGGAGAAGACGGGGCGCCGCAAAACAAATGCTTATTTAAAAATCATTTGTTTTGCGGCGCCCCTGTATTATGCGTCTGATTTCTTATCATCATAATGCAGACTTAATCTGCTCTGCTACCTCTGCCATCTCCTCCGGAGTAGTCTTTCCCGGCGTCCATGCCACAATCCTCTCGCCACCGTCATAGCGCGGTATAACGTGAATATGAAAATGCATAACCGTCTGTCCCGCCTCCTCACCGTTGTTCTGTACAAGATTAAAGCCTGTGCAGCCAAGGCTGTTCATCATCGCCGTACCAATCTTCTTTGCAACTATCAGCGCCTTCCCTGCCACCTCATCATCAAGCTCACACAAATTCGCGTAATGATTCTTAGGAAGGATGAGCGCATGTCCTCTTGTCGCCGGACCCAGATCCAGAATCACTCTGAAATCATCATCCTCATAAATTGTTGCCGATGGTATCTCTCCGTTTGCTATCTTACAAAATATACACATATCTGCCTCCGTCCCGCTCTAAAGCGTATTTTTATCCTTTGACACCCACTGCGGTATCTCTGTAGTTTTACTTTTGCAGGATTCTTCCCACTTATGGCCTTTTACCGACCTCATATTATATTTTAACATATTAAATTATTTTTTAAACCACTAAATACATTAAACATCCTTCTTCCTGCGGTAAAGCAGTGCCGCCGCCAAAAAGCCCGTTATCAGTCCACCGACATGCGCGGCATTATTCACGCCGTTATTCGCCACGCCGCTGTATACGCACAAGGCGAGGAATATAATCATCCTCTGTATCGTCAAATCCCTGTAATGTCCTTTATTTCTGATGATAATATACGCAAGTGCGCCTGCCAGTCCGAATACTGCTCCCGAAGCGCCTGCCGCAACAACAAGCTCTCTCCTCCACATATAATAAAAATTTGATACAAGGTTGCCGCCTACCGCACAAAGCAGATAGCAGAGGAGGTATTTCCATCTGCCTAGTGCCTCCTCAATATACACACCCACAAAATAAAGCATGACCATATTGTTGACAATATGCATCACATCAAAATGCATAAATGCAGAGGTAAACAGTCTGTAATACTCACCCTGTATATCAAGCGGCGGAACCGACGCGCCGTAATTCACCATAGCCGCAGTTGAACCGACCGCCCCCTTAACATTAAGCACAATAAAATATACAACATTTATTATAATAATGCCTATTGTGATATAAGGAATTCCTCTATACTTTTCATTCATAATTATTCTCCATGTCTTATCATCCGTATAATATGATGTCATAGTCAAAACCCGATATCCGGATTGTTCCGTAAGTTAAATCTTTTGCTCCTGATATCATAATATTATACTTCTACCGGTTCCTTTATATCAAGACAAATTATACCTCTTCATTATTTTTTAATATCAATACCTCAAGTTCTGCCAGGTATAACGGTCGCAAAATAACCGGACTAATGCATGCCTGCTTATCTCTCCTTCAAATATGCCGCAAATGCGCCTGCTGCCAGTATAAGCAGCACAATGATAAATGCTGCTACCCGCTTTATAAGCTCTCTTACATCGCCTGAGGTCTCCACAAAAACAGGCCTGTTCCGTGCTGCACTGCCCAAAGCACGCTGCCCACCGGCTTTAAAGCTCTCCCACCAGTACGCACCTGTATTAAAACCGGCATCCTGCTGCGCACTCATTTTCTGTTCTTCGCAAGGAGAACCAAAGCCGACAGAACCATCTGTGCCTTCTTCACTCATGCTGCCAAAACAGTCGTTAATATAATCTGCAAGCTGTGATATATCCTGCTTTTCAAGCGCAGTCATATCATATATTCCGCAGACCAGCTCAACCAGCTTTTTATCATCATAATCAATGTTCTCCAGCACAAACCTGTTCAGTCCGTCCAGCTTGGATTCAAAATCTTCTGACACCGCAAGAGAAAATATAAATCTGACACGATATCCGACGCCATATCCACAGCCGGCTCCGGCTCCGCCTTTAACCTCGCCTTCTTTATCTCCGGCTCCGGCCTTAACCTTGCTTTCTGATATAAAAATATATTCCGGCTCTATCAGTATATGCTCCGGCTCTATCAGATAATCGCTGATACAGCCTGCAATGTTACTGATACCATTATAAATTGCCTGCACATCATCACGGCAAAGTTTTCTCTCATCCGCAATCTCCTGCAAAGACCTCTTGCCCGTAATATCAAACCGGTATTCCTTCCTGCCATCTATATTGCTGACATTATAATTCAAAATCCCCTGTATCCTGTTGTTGTCAAAAATCTTCTGCTCAACGCCTGCGTCATCTTCGTATTCTGCTATAAGATAACGCCTGCCAAGCACTGTCTTATATTTAATTGTCCTGTCTCCCTTCGTTTCATGGTTGGAAAAGTAAAGACACCTTCCATCTGCCGAAATAATGCAAATAATCTGGGGACTGTACTTGGAGAGTATCTTAATTAGATGGTTTTTATTTATACAAAAGAAAAACAAATGAAAGGCATCTTTACTTCTCCAAACCATGAATTGTCATAAATGAAACTCGTATTGTGAAAACAATAGTTTTGAAACAAAGCATAAATTATAAATAAAATGCTTATTTCATGTTGAAATAAATGATGTGTAACTTGAATAGCTCTAAGATATTCAGATTTTTATTTGATATGCTTATATTATCATTCCGCAATATGCAAAAGTCAAGAATTTTTCACTGCCAACATACTGCCAGTATACTGCCACATTAATCAGGTTTGCAATTAAAAAGTCTTATACGAGGCAACAGAAAATACAACAAGAGCACAAAGCCCTTTTAACAGACTCTATGCTCTTTTTTCACATAAAATTCTCATTCCCTTGTGACACTCTATATAAAACCGCCCATCATTTGAATCAACTCTCACATAATGAATTAGTCTAAAAGAATATTGTTTTTCCGCTTATACAGTATGACTAAACTTGGAATAAACGAAACAATCATAAGCACAAACACGCTTAGTACAACAAACAGATAATCGCTTTGCGTAAAGTAATGCGTTATTGCGCCTAAAATATTGAAGCCCTTTTTAATTAACAACCATGTCATTGGTACTGATAATATAGCTCCAATGGAGAAAGCCGCTACTAACTGGAGGAGCAAGGATGCTATCAGTTTTCGGAAACTCAAGCCGTTGATTCGATAAAGTGTGTATGTCGAAAGGCTCAATCTTGTCTTTATAACAAGCTGAATTAGAAGCATCGTAAAGGTTACTACTGTTAGTATGACCATAAATGTTACGGCGAAAATAGCCACAAGCAGATTGTAGATCTTATACGTCCTAACATCACTTGACCAATTCTCAAATGTCATATTGGGGTAATCAAGACCCAATACTTGCAGTTCTTTCGCAATTAGCGTGTTGTTTGCATCAATATCGGTATAAATGCTAACTACGCTGTAAGTGGCGGGGATTCCCAACTCGTCCAATGCTTCATTTGCAGTCAGAACCGAACAAGCAGCTCCGGCTCTGCTTGAAATGAGTTTACCATCGGTACTGCGGATAATAGCGCCGATTTTTACCGTTACATCCTTTCGGTAAAACAAAGATATATCCGATTCTGCGACGCCGCCGTTTAACGGCTCGT
Source organism: Lachnospiraceae bacterium (assembly GCA_017442865.1). GTDB lineage: Bacteria > Bacillota > Clostridia > Lachnospirales > Lachnospiraceae > JAFRXK01. The sequence continues at coordinate 28,293 of JAFRXK010000011.1, forward strand.
CCGTAAGCAATCCCGAAAGTGTGATTTCATCACCGACCTTAAACTGTGTCATATTGATTGCATCCGGATCGTCATACTCTGCAGGGATAATTCCTCTTAGTATGGTTCCGCCAAAATCCTGCTCCGTTATTTTGTATGCGGGAACACGGAGAATGACTTCTTCTCCCGACATTATCTTGTCTATGTTGATTTCGCCCTCAATAACAGATGCCTTTAACTCTTCCAAACTTTGCTGGCTATATCCGACGATCTCGCTGCATATCAACACATCGTCATCTGCATATTGGAATGTATCCCAAATGAGATTATAATTATTGATTTGCATAAATGTTTCCATACTATATCTGCCATCGGGCATCGAGTCGGAACCATCAAAATACATGTCAATGCTGTCGGCTTTTACAAGGAGATTCATTTTTTGATTCTCTCTGTATGATAAAATCTTCGACACTCCCGGAATGGATGCAACGGAATCAATAAAGTCTTGGTCAGCTCCGTTCTTTTCGTAATTGTTTGTAAAAAGCAAGGGGGTGATCTGTTCTCCCGTGACTTTATCCGTAAGAGGGGGTGCGTTGATCAGTTTTGAGGCAAACTGAAAGTCATAATCATTTTCTACATAGTTTGAATTTGTTTCTGTTACATCCTCGGTAAAATAATTTTTATATGCGATTCCGTAGGACAATAACGTACACGACAATGAAATCAGCAGTACAATCGCTATAATTGCTTTGCGATTTTTGAACATATCCAATTTGAATATACTGATTCTTGCCTTCGTGTTTTTATAATGTTTTCCACTTATCTCACTGTCAAGTGCAATCTGCTTTACGATGTATGCTGCATAGATTGTAAAAGCGATAATAAACCCTACGCAAAGGGACAGTATCAGTGACGTGTTCAACTGCATATTGAAATCAAATACCGGAGAACTGTATTCATTATTCAGAAGAAGATGCAGACAAGCCTTTGATGCAAAGAAACTGAGTACACTTCCCACCGCAGCGCCAATGATTAAAATACAAATCATTTCGAACATAAGAATAAAGAAAATACTTCCTTTGTTCATACCGAGCAAGAGGTAGTTGCGGATTCTTGCAAGAAGCTTCGTCTTGTTCATAATCAAAATCGTTGTTACGATCAATAACGATATTACATACATCAAGACCATAAAACTCTGAGGAATGGAGAAATTCTCACTTACATCAAAAGATTTATTGCTTGAAAACAGCCTTGTTGTATCATCATTGGAATTAACGATTTCCGCTTCTTTAATGATAACAATTTGTTGTGTGATACTGTGGGTTTCTTCAAAAACTTGTTCAAGACGGTTTTGGGTGATAAACGCATTGACAGGAGTAATGTTGTCCTTTATCTGCAACTCACCACGGGGCCATAATCTTCCGAAGTCATTTACGATTCCGCACAGAGAATACGTTTGATTTTCAATGGTAATTTCCTGCCCGACACTATAATTTCCTAATTCTTGTGCGACACCTTCAGTCAACGCAATTTCATTGTCGGTTTCCGGCAGGCGACCTTCTTTTATGCTTATACAACCGATCCGTATCGCTTCGGAGTCTGCAAAGCCTAAGTTGAGACTTTTGTTTCCTTCCAAGGGTAAGGTTTTAGCCGTATAGAACACACCATAACTTTCGTATCTGTAATTGGGCAGTAGTCCCTCAAATGTTTCATCGGTGAATGCTGATAATTCCGACACCTGCTCCCGATAATAAATTTCATCAAAGATTCCGTAAACGGCTGTTCTTTGGTCTTTAACGGTCGCAATAATACTGTTTGTTGTGTTATACAGAAACATAGGAACAAGCGTCAGAATACATATCGCTATGAGCAAAAGCTTGTTTCCGCTGTTTTTTCTGAGCAGACTTTTTGCAGATATTTTAATAAGACCTAATGTATGTTTCATTTCTGCACCTCACGCTCCAACCTTCCGTCACTCATTCTGTAAACTGTATGAGCAATTTTCAGCCATTCAAGATCGTGAGTTACAATGACATAGGTTTGCCCTTGTTCTCTATTGGTACGCTTCACAAATGCCATCAGTTTGTTTCCTGATTCAAGATCAAGATTACCGGTTGGCTCGTCTGCAAGAATAATGGAAGGTTCCATAAGTAAAGCACGTGCAACGGCGGTACGCTGTCTTTCACCGCCGGATAACTGTGTCGGGTAAAAATTGCGTCTTTTACCCAAGTCCAAAACATCAAGCAGTTCCTTTTCTCTTTTGGTGTTGTACGGCTTGCCTGCAATATCAAACGGCAGTCTAATATTATTTATGACGGACAGTTCGTTAATTAGATTAAAATTCTGATAAATAAAACCGCACTTTTGATTTCGGATTCTTGCCCTTTCCTTTTCGCTCAGAGCATAAAGATTTTTGCCGTCTAACAGCACCTCGCCCGAATCCGGTACAATAAGACCGCCGAGAACATTCAAAAGGGTGCTTTTGCCCGAACCGCTTTTTCCGATAACAACGACAATTTCGCCCTTCTTGATTTCCAAAGTCGTGCTTTTAAGAGCGTGAACTTGTGCGTTTCCGATTTTGTAGCTTTTGGATATGTTTTTTACAGTCAGTATCCTATCCATAATTATCACTCCTTGAATTAGAAAAAAATGACCCTGCTATCGTTAATAGCAAGGTCATTTTAACATTCATATATCAAGAAAATATCATAAATCAAAAACTATTTGCAGAAAAATGAGGCAATTACACACGCTCCGGTAGTGGAATTGTTTGTAAGTTTCAATGCGCCGTTATGCTTTTCGCATAGTATTTTGCATAAGTACAAACCAAGTCCAAAATGATGTTCACTATCATTTGGGTTTCCCGTATAGTAAGGTGCGGTTGCTGTTTTCAGTTCTTCTTCCGAAAAACCTGCCCCATCGTCCGATACAGATATAACTAAGTGATCTGCGGATATGTGACAAGATACATCTATTGTATTTACGGCGTAGCGAACAGCATTTGAAACGATATTTTCAAATACCTGCATAACTACATTCCCATCGACATTTATATCCTTGGATTCAGTTTCCGCTTCAAAGGTTGATACAAGTCCGTTCCCTTGACAGAGTATTTCCAATGATTTTTTTAGTTGGGCAGATAGTTTATTTGAACAAGTTTGCATTGGTTGTATCGGTTGATCTTCCAATTTGCTCATCGTACCCATACTGTAAACATAACTTTCAATGCGTTCTATGTTCTTTGATACTGTTTTTAGCAGAGCTGCCTTTTTATCCTCCGAAACATCCGACCTCATATAGACCTTTTCAAGAAGCTCGACATTTCCCCTCATAACGGTAAGCGGTGTTCTGAGTTCGTGGGAAAAAGCCTTGTTGAGTTTTCGTTTTTCTTCGACCATTCGCCACATAGTTCGGTTATTATCCATTAGTGATAACCGCATTTTTTCAAATGAAGAACATAGCTGTCCAAGCTCATCTTTGCCGCTGTAATCTATAATGAAGTCGAGGTTGTCATCAGAAATGTTTTCGGAAGCATTTATTAAAAGTTTTATCGGCTTCTTTAATTTGCCAAAATAAAAGATAACTGCGCCGATCGTAATACTGACAATACACCAGAAAAAAGAGGAATACTCATAAATCAATGTGTAGAATTTATACGCTTGTTTATCTTCCTCAGAAAATGGAAGACGACCTATATAATGCGTGACACTATATTCCGCTTCGCTAACTTCTTCAGTTTCCTGTTCAACTGAAATATATTTTGCCTTAATGAGTTGTATTTTTTCACTTACAAAGTTCATTGTTGTTTTTGAAAGAATTATCGCTAATATGATAAAAAATGACATAACGATTATCAGTGCGAGCATTATCGGTATTCTTGAAATGAGTTTGTTTAGTTTTCCCACTTATACCCGCACCCCCATACTGTTGCAATGTATGATTTACAGCCTGCTTCTGAAAATTTAGCCCGAATTTTTCGGATATGCTCAACCACCGTCATAGAGTATCCGTCGCTTTCAAATCCCCATAAGCGATCATATATACGCTCTTTATCAAAAACGATACCGGCATTGGTGGAAAGCAATTCTATAATGTCAAATTCCGTTTTGGAAAAAGGAATCGATGTGCCCTTAAAATAGACAGCTTTTGAGGAATAGTCTATAACCAAATCATCACTAAATCTCAAATCGGATTTTTTCTGCAATCTCATGTCACGGCGCAAGTGAGCCGAAACACGGGCACCCAATTCATCAAGTGAGAATGGCTTCGTGATATAATCATCCCCGCCTGCAGAAAACCCGTTTATTTTATCAACATCATCAACGTTAGCTGTTAAAAACAAGATTGGGCAAGAAACAAATTCCCGAATTTTTTTGCACACCTCAAGTCCGTTTAGTTTTGGCATATTAACGTCGAGTAGTATTACATCGGGTTTCTGACTCATTTTTTCAAGCGCATTTTCACCATCATATGCAAACAACACGTCATAACCACTAAGCTCAAAATAATTGCGAAGAAGCTCTACAACCTCTTGCTCATCGTCAACTATCAGAATTTTAGGCATAACTAACACCTCCTATTCAATCATATAATCATAAACCATAAATATCAAAATTTTATCAAACCTTTTTAGATTAAGCAAATGTAACTGTTTAGATTATATACGTTTGAACGTATAACATCAATTATGCGATTGTGATTAAAAAAACGGCAGGCAAACAGTTTTATCTGTTACGCTCTGCCGCATTTATCCCTTTAGTAATCTAATATATTTATTCCTTCTCTCTGTAAAGCTCTCCTCTGACCATATACCATATAAATATAAGCAGAAGCACCGATAAGAAGATAAGCTTGCCTGAGCTGCTGAATACAAAATCCTTTATATATGTAATGGTTATAATCTTAAATAAAAGCATGAGGAAGTATGTAGTGATTGCAGCCTTAACAAGCGCTACGCCAAACATATTCTCGAAAAACAGGTTCGTAAACATACCCAATACCGGAACTCCGTCAGAGCCGCTTTTACTAAACTGTGAAAATACTGCCTTCGTAAGAACAATCAGTAAGAATACTATACCAACAAATACACACATCAATACTGCATTTTCCTTTGCGAACTGCACAAACCTTCCAAAGCCCGAGAAATATGCCTCCAGACGTATCTTGATATAATGGAGCGATGAAAGGAATATCGTAAATACAAAAATGTAACCTGCCTGAATCAACGCCCATACAATAAATTTAGGCTTCTTGCCGCTAAAGCTCTTCTCAATCAGGTCATTAAAGAAATTGTAAATAATACATATCATAAACAGCTTCAATATGCCATAGCAAAGCTCTGCCCTGTCAACATTCAAATTTAAAATACTGAATACCTTCCAGTCATTGCTGATAAGTGTGTCTGACAAAAACGGCAGGCATGCTGATAATTGTAGTCTCTCAAGCAATGAATGATGTATCGGTCCGAATAAAACCGCTGTAAGTACATACACACAGAACATGCCAAAGCATGCCGATATGCCTGTTGCCACCCTGCGGCAGCCTTCATTTTTATGGTGTAGTATAAGCTCAATACATATAAGCCCCAGAAACATCAGCATTATCCACGGGAACTGCTTTGATTGAATAAAATTGACCAGCCAAGTCTCTAATTGCTGCATAAAGAACCTCCGATTTATACATAATTATTTCTTCTCAGAAATCAAATCGCCATAAGCCATTTTTCTTCTTGCTTATTACAAATGTGTCCGGTGCTTCACAAAAACTGCTTTTTTTCATGGCATTATCCGTCACTATGGATTAATTATAACACATTTCGTTTTTTTTTCAACAATAGTCTTATTTTTCGACATTTATCTATACGTTTTATTGTCTGCCGCAATCTGTTATTAAAGGCTGTGAAAAACTGTACTTTTCTTGACAATGCCTATATGTACTGATAAAATTAATTCATAAAATACCAATGGAGAGATGGAGATTTTATGGACGCAAAAACTATAAGACTTACCAAGGATGACTGCTATCTTTTTGGTAACGGAACACATTATGAAATATACGAAAAGCTTGGTGCTCATGAAACTGATGGGGGCACATATTTCGCTGTATGGGCACCGCACGCCCGCTCTGTAAGTGTGGTTGGGGATTTTAATGACTGGAGATGCGACGCTGCCGTTATGCAGCCTATTGGTACTTCGGGCATATTTGAGATACTTGTACCTGAGGCAAAGGCAGGAAACATGTACAAGTTTGCAATCACCACGCGAAAAGGAGAGCTTATTTACAAGGCTGACCCTTATGCAAGGCAGGCACAGCTAAGACCGGAAACAGCCTCGGTTATCCCTGATGACACGCCTTTTAAATGGACCGACGACAAGTGGTATCAGAGTACGATGCGTACAGACCCGGAAGAATCACCTATGTCAATTTATGAGGTTCATTTAGGCTCATGGAAGAAAAACGGCGAGGAGTTTAAAACCTACCGCGAGCTTGCCACAGAGCTTGCCGACTATGTACATTACATGGGCTATACACATGTGGAGATTATGGGTATCGCCGAGCATCCGTTTGACGGTTCATGGGGTTATCAGGTTACAGGTTACTATGCTCCGACTTCACGATACGGTACGCCACAGGATTTCATGTATATGATTAATTACCTTCACAAGAAGGGCATCGGCATTATTCTTGACTGGGTGCCTGCACATTTTCCAAAGGATGCACACGGACTTGCCGATTTTGACGGAGAAGCGCTTTATGAATATGCAAATCCTAAGAAGGGCGAGCATTATGAATGGGGCACGAAGGTATTTGATTACAGCAAATATGAGGTTTCAAACTTCCTTATTGCCAATGCTTTATACTGGATTGAAAAGTTCCACATTGATGCACTCAGAGTTGACGCTGTAGCCTCCATGCTTTATCTTGATTACTGCCGAAAGGATGGTGAATGGGAGGCAAACAAATACGGCGACAATAAGAATCTCGAGGCTATAGAGTTCTTCAGACACTTGAACAGTATTATGAAGCAGCGCAATCCGGGTGCGATGATTATTGCCGAGGAATCGACAGCATGGCCGCGTGTGACAGGAGACCCGAAGGACGGCGGTCTCGGCTTTACATACAAGTGGAACATGGGCTGGATGCACGATTTCCTTGAATACATGAAGCTTGACCCGCTGTACAGAAAGTTTAACCACAACAAAATGACCTTCAGTATGACCTATGCATGCTCGGAAAAGTACATTTTAGTGCTTTCACATGACGAGGTCGTTCATCTCAAGTGCTCTATGTTAAATAAGATGCCGGGCTATTTTGTTGATAAATTCGCGAATTTAAAGGTTGGCTATACATTTTTTATCGGTCATCCGGGCAAGAAGCTTTTGTTTATGGGGCAGGATTTCGCACAGCTTCGTGAGTGGAGCGAGGCAAGAGAGCTTGACTGGTATCTTTTAAGCGACGAGCTTCATTTGGGCGTTCAGACCTACTTTAAGAACCTGCTTCACATTTACAGAAAGTACCCGGCTCTGTTTGAATGGGACAACTATTATGACTCCTTTGAATGGATAAACTGTGATGACAACACCAGAAGCATTTTCAGCTTTGTGCGCAAGAGCAGAAGCGGCAAGGACTGCCTGCTGTTTATATGCAATTTCACGCCTATGGAGAGAAGCGATTACCGCGTTGGCGTTCCTTGCGCAGGTAATTACAGGCTGTTGCTTGATACCGTTTCGGGCATGCACGAGGCTTCAGACAAGGCCTCCACCTTTAAGGCAGAGAAGCAGGAGTGCGACGGCAGGGAATATTCCTTCGCTTATCCGCTCGCACCATACGGCGCCGCAGTATTCAAATTTAACATCAGTAAAAATAAAAAAGAGAATGTATAAAGCCTCATAATATGAAAGGAATCGCCCGAGGGAGGCCCTTCGTAAGGAAGTACTTCCTTCTGCTTCAAATGCAAGAGGATTGACTACTCCGGTCAGCAATCGTATAATGACAAAACAGTTCGGGATTTGATGGAGGATAGATGATGAAAATAGAATCTGATAACATTATTCTTCGCGATATGATTGAGTCCGACATTGAGGACTATGTGCGTTGGTTCACGGTGGAACGCGAATGGGAAAACTGGGATGCTCCCTGGGAAAAAGAACATACTTGCGAAGAAACCGAGCGTAAAAAATGGACGGAATACTATGAATCTGTGAAAGATCGTCCGGATGATACTCTCCGATGGAAGTTTGAAATCGAATGGAACGGCAGACACATTGGCTGGGTCAGTTCCTACTGCATTGACGAAAACTACGAATGGGTTGGAAAAACCGAGGACTGTCAAACTGTTTATCATGCCGTTGGAATTGATATTTGTGAACCGGATGTGTGGGGTAACGGAATTGGAACAAACACCCTCCGTGCTTTTATGAACTATTATTTTGAGAACGGTGTGAACGAGCTTTACACACAAACTTGGTCAGGCAATGTTCGTATGCTCTGCTGTGCCGAAAAGCTCGGTTTTGCAGAATGCGACAGAGTCGTGGGCGAACGAGAGGTTGGCGGGCAGAAATATGATGGGCTGACTTTCAAGATAAAGAAATGATTACGCACAGATAATTTCCAGCTTGCGGAGATACCGCGAAGGCAGAAAAAGCCGTCCCCTTGAGGGGAAGGTGGCTGAGCAAAACGAGGTCGGATGACGTGGAGATGCATCCTTGTCCGCAGTTTTAGCGAGCATCGGATTTTGCCCCACAAAATCCAGCGTACAATAGAAGATCATGCTTTTAGCCCTGTCATTGCGAGGAGCGAAGCGACGTGGCAATCCGTATTCCCTAACCGGAAGGCTTTGGAGAGCGGATTCCCACGTCACCAGTGTGCGCACTGGTTCCTCGGAATGACAGGGCTACTCATAGCTTGCAGAATCATATTTGAGGCAGTTACTTAGCTCAAAATACCCGCCCAAACAAAAAGCCGGAGCACCTTCCTTGCGGAGGGTGCCCCGACGGCGATTCCTTTTAAGTGGCTTAAAAAGATACTATACTACCCTTGCATATTTATCTATGAAATATTCTACCGGCAGGCCGGCATCCAGACCGTCTGCCATCTGCCTTGCAGGGCTTGTAAGGCTTTCAGCGCGCTCATAAAGCCTGCTAAGGTGCTTTTCCTCATCCCTGCCCCTTTTCTTAAGCCCCTGCTCTGCTATGCTTATTATGTCAGTCATAAGCTTAGACAGCTCTTTCTTATCTATAAACTCCGGAAAGCTTCTGCCGCAGAAAATAGCTCTGAGCTCACGCACATTATATCCGTTATGATAAATAATCCTGTCATTTTCAAGCCTTTCGGTAAGCTCATGTATATTTTCAATCAGCCCGGCATGCAGCGCTGCCGGTGCCATAATTTCACTGACAGGCTGTTCACAGACACTTCTGAATTCAATTGTCCCCCTGAAGGTTAAATCCTCAAACTTAAATGAGCGAAGATATTTGAGGTCTTCTATCTCCGGCTTAAAGGTTATTTCCCGATATTTTTCACCGTCAAAATATTCTCCTGTAATCTTATCACTTTTAAAATATTTTTCTAAAGGCACAGGATAGAAATTTATATACTTGTCTCCTCTTTCCACACAATATATGCTCATTGTTTTTATATACGAAATAATATCCTCCGGCGAGTCAAATTCCACATCATATAAGTCAACATTGTGAGTATTTATTCCATGCATGCTATTCTTCCAGAAATAATCTCTGCTGCACAAAAGCTCATTATTACTGCCCCACAAAGAATTTGCAAACAATATCGCCTTTAGCGGCTCAAGCTTTGTAAATGTATTGATAACCTCCGGCACAGCCGCCTCCTCAACATCAAGCTGTATCTGCGATGCACAGGAGAACATTCCGAAGTTTGGATTTGAATGAAAAGGCATGATACCATCATATCTTTTATATGATGAAAGATAATTAAAAAGCATACGGTAGCGTCCTACCGGAATCGGCTCATTGATATTTAAGGTATGGTACGGATTTATGCCCATGCCCGTAAGCATGTGATTATAAGGCTTAAAAAAATCCTGAATAAATGTGTAGTAGTCAAGAAATCTTTCATGCAGCACATTCAGGCTGCTTTCTACGCCAAGCGACAGCTCCAGTGTGTTATAGCTGCAGTCATAGGACAAGTCATCGCCATTGATCCCTAAGTGAGCCGAATATATATCTCCGTTGCTGTCCAGCTTGACATTTTCAAAATTAAACTGCTTTATAAATGCATCCGTGAGCTTGTGTACTACTGAAAAATCCACAGGCTGCTTCTTAAGGTTCACTATCGGCAGTTCAAATTCCAGTCCGGCATAATCCCTGCGCCTGCGCTTTGTCGGTTTAATGTATTTGTTGTAAATTGCCTCGTCGATATCTGTATTATGCATAGTCAGTCCTCCCAGTTAAATTGTGTAGTCTACTTTATCGCCGATAAGCTCAATTGTATTAATATATTCGTTGTGATGATTTCTGCCTACATATTTAAGAACACCTTTATCATATACAAAAAGCGTGTTAAGCAAAACCGGCTTCCATCCTTCATCATCCAGCGCAACGGTTGCAAAGCATATGCCTTCACCTAATACTTTAGAATACAGTGTTCCTCTCATGTTTGCATGTACATACATTTGTCTTCCGTCATAAATTATAAGATTCAGCTTGTTACGATACGAAAGGACCGAAATCACATTTTCTATAACCTTAAATCTTTCAAATGAATTTAAGTCACTTCCCTTAGCCTCTGCCGCCATATTTATCCGGTCAAGCATGTATAGAAAAATACGCTCACTGTCAGTATCTCCGCTCTGTCTGGATTCATAGGAAATGAGCTCCTTTCCACTGAATATCGTACCGTTGTGAATCAAAATCCACTCATTGCCATAATTATCTTCTGCCACAAACGGATGGCAGTTTAATGTCTTTATTCCACCAATGGTTGCTTTTCGTATATGTCCTAAAAACACCTTTGCCGCCCTGCCGTTATCTATTGCTTCTGTGATATCTGCACTCTCATACGCCGGCAATGCTTCCAGATAAACCTTTGTTTTTCCGTCATCTACCCTTGCATATCCCCAGCCATTTGGATGATTGACGCTATGACTGAAAAATTCAGTTAAATATCCGCTTAAATTCTGCTCTTTTTCAGAGCAGAATCCAAATAATTCACACATGCCTTCCCCCTCGCTCGCAAGCTGATACAGGATAAATCCTTTAAATATCTTGATTAATTAATGCAGCTTATTTGTAACGTTTTATACTATACTTTTCATATTTATTAAATAGGCTTAGTATAAATCCTAAATTATAAAAACAGCTTTGTCAATACAATTTTTAAATATTTAATCCCTGCTGCCATTTACCTTGACAAATCCGATTAATTTTTGTACTTTATTAATAATTATTATTAATCCTATGTGCTTAATATGAAAGTGTTTTCATCTATGCCACACAGCCTAAAGATTGGAGAATTATATGATAAATACAGCCAGACTTCTTAATACATTTAAAAATCTTGTCACTATTGACAGTCCTTCCTTTGGCGAAAGACAAATTTGTGATTATATAAAATCAGAGCTTAAAGAGCTTGACCTGACATTCTATGAAGATGACTGTGCCGCAAAGATTGGCGGTAACTGCGGCAATCTGTACTCTTATATAGACGGCGATATTAATCTTCCGCCTCTTCTTTTCTGCTCCCACATGGACACCGTTGAACCATCCAGAGGCAAAACCATGACAGTACACGACAATGGCACAATTACCTCTGACGGCACAACTGTTCTTGGTGCTGATGACCTTGCCGCAATAGCTTCGTATCTTGAAGCCTACAGGGTCATTAAAGAAAATGGTCTGCCGCACCGCCCTTTGGAGCTGCTTTTTGCAGTCGCTGAAGAGCCATACAACATAGGAATTAAGGCATTTGACCTTTCAATATTAAAATCCAAGGAAGCCTATGTGTTCGACCTTTCCGGACCTGTAGGTGTCGCTGCTAATCAGGCTCCAACACTTATATCATTTAAAATAACTTTTTTGGGGCGTTCGGCTCACGCAGGCTTTGCGCCTGAAAACGGCATTCATGCAATAAAGGCGGCGGCGCAGACCATTTCGCAGATAAAATGCGGCAGAGTGGATGACCTTACCGTAAACATCGGCACTATAACCGGCGGCACCGCAAATAACATCGTACCTGATAAATGTACCTTTACGGGAGAGGTGCGAAGCTTCTCTGATGAACACGCAACAGCCCACGCAGATTATATTGCCGGCTTAGCCAAAAAGACTGCCCAAATCTTTGGCGCCGTGGCAGAGGTTGAAATAACCAAACACATTACCGCATACTGTACCGATACGAATCACAGCGTAGTAAAAAGGTTTAAAAACTCCTGCAAAGGTCTGGGTCTTGCCGGCTCGCTTTGTTCTACCTATGGAGGAAGCGACAACAACCATCTTGTTCTTCATGGTATTGACGGAATCGTTGTTGCCACGGCAATGAATGACTGCCACACTACAGATGAGTACACTACTGTAAAGGAATTGAGCAATGCTGCAAATTTAGCGCTTTCATTAATGTTATCAAAGGAGTAGACTATGAAAAACCCACTGCATTACCAGCTTTCAGAATACGACTGCGGACCGACATCCATGCTTAATGCCATAAACTATCTGTTTGAGCGTGAGGAAATACCACCCGAGGTCATCCGAAACATTATGCTCTACTGCCTTGACTGCTATAGCACCGAGGGTATACCGGGCAAGAGCGGAACCTCCTGCGCGGCAATGATGTTTTTAAGCAGTTGGCTCAACAGCCTTGGCAGCATCGGTCTGCTTCCGGTTTCGTGCCGCTATCTTTCAGACCAGAGTGTTTACATTGGACGTGACAGCCTGATTAATGATGCTCTGCGCCGGGGAGGTGTTGTGGTGGTGAGGCTTTTCCTTGACGAGTGGCATTATGTGCTTCTTACAGGCGAGAATAATGGTGCAATATTTCTTTTTGACCCATATCTTGAAGAGGAGGAATATACCGAGCCGGGCGTAATTACTGACAGAATGCATATTTTCAGTCACAACCGCATTGTGCCGTTTTCATATTTCAACGAGCTTGCACTTAAGCTGTACGCACTCGGCCCTGTTGAAGGCAGAGAGGCAGTTATTTTATTTAATGAAAACAAGAAGCTCACTGCAGATAAGACCATTGAATACTTCATCTGATTCAAACACTTAATCTGGCTGATAGTATTTACAGTATAAAGTATTATGCTATAATAAACAAAAGCCTGACGTATTTCGTATTAAAACAAAACAGGAGATTAGTTTGAAAGAAAGTAGAACTTTCATCACTATTTGTGCTGCCGCCTGGTGGCGGAATGGAGACTAGTATGTTAAATCAATTTTCAAGAACTGAACTTTTATTTGGAAAAGCTGCTATGGAAAAGCTCGCTGCTTCAAGAGTCGCCGTTTTCGGAATCGGCGGAGTCGGAGGATATACCGTAGAGGCTCTCGTAAGAAGCGGCATCGGCACTATTGATATTATAGATGATGACAAGGTATGCCTGACAAATATCAACCGCCAGATTTATGCCACCAGAAAGACCATCGGCAGATACAAGGTAGATGTTGCCGAGGAGCGAATCAAGGAAATCAACCCTGACACCATCGTTTACAAGCATCAGACCTTCTATACTCCTGAAACCTCCGGCCAGTTTGATTTCCACGACTATGATTATGTAGTTGATGCAATAGATACCGTAACAGGAAAAATTGAGCTTATAATGAACGCCGAAGCCTGTGGCACACCTATTATCAGCTCGATGGGTGCCGGAAACAAGCTCGACCCGACAGCCTTTGAGGTTGCCGACATTTACGACACCTCTATCTGCCCTCTCGCAAGGGTAATGCGGCGCGAGCTTAAAAAACGCGGTATTAAAAAATTAAAGGTTGTTTATTCAAAAGAGCCTGCCATGACCCCTATAGAGGACATGGCAATAAGCTGTAAAACCAACTGCATCTGTCCTCCGGGCACTGCAAGGAAATGTACGCAGCGCCGACAGGTTCCGGGAAGCAATGCCTTCGTGCCATCGGTTGTAGGACTGATTATTGCCGGAGAGGTAATAAAGGATTTGACAAAGGAATTTATGGCTAAATAAAAACATCAGATAAATATCAGATACAGGGTTTTTACAGCCCTGTATTTTTAATTATCACAAAAAGCAACTTTTTTCAATCCTTTATCGTTTTCATCTTGCTTAAACCGATAAACAATTATATAATAGAAGTCACTCACATTTCATACGCATATCTATTATGCAAGTCTGTTTTCGATTTATCTTTTCCCCCACTTGTGAGCCGCCACGATATGTGGTATTATATAATAAGAACAAGGTAGGTCATGTTCCATGAAAGAAGCCCAAAATCATTTACCTAAAAATGACCTACAAAGGATAAAGGCATTAAGATTACTTGATGATGAATTCATGACAAAGTGCTTCGAGGATAACAGCGAATGTACCGAGCTTTTGCTCCACATTATTTTAGGACGCGACGACCTCACCGTATTGAACGTGCAGACACAGAAGAATATGCAGAATCTATTGGGCAGGTCGGTCATACTCGACATATTCGCTACGGACGACAAAGGAAGAAAGTACAATATTGAAATACAACGACAGGATAAAGGTGCCTGTGTAAAACGTGCAAGATACCACAGCAGCATTTTAGATGCCAATACTTCGTTGGCAGGCTCCGGCTATGAGGAACTGCCTGATACATACGTCATTTTTATTACCGAAAATGATGTGCTCGGCGAAAATCTTTCCGCATATCATGTAGAAAGGCAGATTACCGAGACCGGACAGGCATTCGGCGACGGGGCCCACATAATATATGTTAACGGGGCG
>JAFRXK010000012.1 GCA_017442865.1 Lachnospiraceae bacterium
AATACGGCGGATGCGAAAGTTGCAAAGCAACGAAGCATCCGGTTTAACGCGAAGCAGGCGCGGAAAGAGTAACGAAGGGCGGCAGCCCGGAGTTACGAATACGGCGGATGCGAAAGTTGCAATATTAGCCTATTTAATGCAGATTGGCAGCACGGAGGTTTATATGAAATCATCAGGTATCGGTGGTCAGGCTTTGATTGAAGGCGTAATGATGAAAAACAAGGAGCAGTATGCAGTTGCGGTCAGAAAGCCTGATGGAGAGATAGAGGTTACAACAAACGAATATAAGGGAATTGCGGGTAAGAGCAGGATATTTGGACTGCCGTTTATCCGCGGCGTTTTTAATTTTATAGATTCAATGGTTCTGGGTATGAAGACTCTGACCTATTCGGCAAGCTTTTTTGAAGAGGAAGAAGAGAAGGTGCTTACAGAAGCAGAGCAGAAGAAGCAGGATAAAAAGGAAAGCGTGCTTATGGGCTTTACGGTATTTTTGTCGATAATTATTGCAGTAGGCGTATTTATGGTGCTTCCGCTTCTTTTGGTTAACTGGCTGGAGAAGCTTGGAGTGTCGGAGACATGGCGCTCAACTGCGGAGGGCATTTTAAGAATTGTTATATTTTTCGTATATATTGTGCTCATTTCACGCATGAATGATATTAAGAGAGTTTTTATGTATCATGGTGCCGAGCATAAATGTATAAATTGCATTGAACACGGACTTGAACTCAATGTTGAGAATGTCCGCAAATCGTCAAAGCAGCATAAGCGCTGCGGAACAAGCTTCATTCTTATCGTAA
The DNA here is from genome assembly GCA_017442865.1 of Lachnospiraceae bacterium. Taxonomy (GTDB): domain Bacteria; phylum Bacillota; class Clostridia; order Lachnospirales; family Lachnospiraceae; genus JAFRXK01. The sequence continues at coordinate 798 of JAFRXK010000012.1, forward strand.
TGATTATCAGCGTTATAATGTTTATTCTTGTGGGCATGTTCTTTAAGATAGATACTCTGCTTATGAGAATACTTTCAAGAGTGCTGCTTATTCCTGTGATTGCAGGCATTTCTTATGAGTTTTTAAGGCTGGCGGGCAGAAGCGACAATCCGGTTGTGAATTTTCTTAGTAAGCCGGGACTTGCATTCCAGAGGCTTACCACAAAGGAGCCGGATGATTCGATGATTGAGGTTGCCATCAAATCAGTCGAGGCAGTATTTGACTGGAAGGCATACCTTAAAGAGAATTTTGACTACAAAGAGGTTGAGGAGTGATATGAAATATCGCGAGCTTCTTGCATGGGCGAGGGATTTCCTTAAGGAAAATGATATAGAAGAGCCTGAAAGCGATGCATGGCTGCTGTTTGAAAAGGCATTTGACATTGACAGGGCAAGATATTTTTTGATGCAGAATGAAGATATTTTGCAGGAGAGCGCGACTTATGACGGGGAGGTGCGGGCTTGTGAATCCAAAGCGATTGCAGACTGTGGCTCTGTACCAAAAGAAATTTTAAATAATGCAGAGGTCTTCCGCACATTTGTTAAAAGGCGCGCGCTAAAGGAGCCGCTGCAGCATATTACGGGCGTGCAGAATTTCATGGGTTATGATTTTAAGGTGACGCCGGATGTGCTTATTCCGAGATTTGATACTGAAATACTGGTTGAACAGACTTTAAAGGGTATTGAAGAATTAAATACATTTTCAGATAATGCTGTAAAGATTCTGGATATGTGTACCGGTTCGGGCTGCATTGCAATTAGTCTTGTGCTTCTTGCAAAGAAAAAAGGCATTGACGTTAAGGCGTGCGGTGCGGATATTTCTGACAAGGCACTTTTAGTTGCAAGGGAAAATGCCGACAGGCTGTCATGCGAAAATGTGCATTTTGTACAAAGTGATTTGTTTGAAAATATTTCGGGCGAGAGATTTGATATTATAGTGTCGAACCCGCCGTACATTGAGACGAATGTGATAGAGGAGCTTGCGCCGGAGGTGAAAAACCACGAGCCGAGGCTGGCTCTTGACGGCATGGCGGACGGACTGCATTTTTACAGAAGAATAATAAATGCCGCCGGTGGTTATTTAAGTGAAGGCGGAAGAATATATTTTGAAATCGGTTATAATCAGGCAGAGGCTGTAAGCACGCTGCTGTGTGAAGCCGGGTTCAAGGACGTTAAGGTGATAAAGGATTTGGCTGGACTTAACAGAGTCGTGGCAGCCGGAAAGGAATAGAAGATGTTTGATAAGTTAGATGATATACTCATTCATTATGAGGAATTGATGCAGGAAATTAACAACCCGTATGTGGTGGAAGACCAGAATAAGTTCAGAAAGCTTATGAAGGAGCAGGCTGACTTACAGCCGCTTGTTGATACTTATAAAGAGTATAAAGACGCTAATACAACCATAGAGGACAGCCTTGCAATGCTCGAGGAGGAGAGCGACGAGGAAATGAGGGAGCTTGCAAAGGAGGAGCTTGCAGATGCAAAGAAGCAGGTTGAGGAGCTGGAGACAAAGCTTAAGATTTTGCTTCTTCCGAAGGATCCGAATGATGATAAAAATGTTATCGTGGAGATTCGTGCAGGCGCAGGCGGCGACGAGGCAGCGCTTTTTGCCGCGGAGCTTTACAGAATGTACTGCAAATATGCGGAAAGCCGTCACTGGAAGGTTGAACTGGTAAATGTCAGCGAAATCGGAATCGGCGGTATGAAGGAAGTCGAATTCATGATTAACGGCAAAGGCGCTTATTCAAGGCTTAAGTACGAAAGCGGCGTGCACCGTGTGCAGCGTGTGCCGGAGACAGAGAGCGGCGGCCGCATACACACGTCAACTGCAACAGTTGCAATCATGCCGGAGGCAGAGGATGTTGACGTAGTAATTGATGACAAGGACATTCGTATTGACGTAATGCGTGCGTCAGGAAATGGAGGTCAGTGCGTAAATACAACAGACTCGGCGGTTCGTCTTACCCACTTCCCGACAGGAATCGTGGTATACAGCCAGACCGAGAAATCGCAGCTTCAGAACAAGGAAAAGGCATTTAAGCTTCTGCGCTCAAAGCTTTACGAGATAGAGCTTCAGAAAAAGCAGGATGCCGAGGCAGAGGCAAGGCGAAGCCAGATTGGTACGGGAGACCGCTCAGAAAAAATCCGTACCTACAACTTCCCGCAGGGACGTGTAACAGAGCACAGAATAAAGCTTACGCTTTACAAGATAGACCAGATAATGGACGGCCAGCTTGATGAGATACTCGACAGCCTCATCGCCGCCGACCAGGCCGCAAAACTCGCAAAGATGAACGAATAGCACGAACGCAGCTTAAAATAAGGAGACTATGACAGTTTACTGTCAATAGGCTCCTTTTTTTAAGCTATGTGAGTCAAACGAACAGCGAGAAGAAGCGAAGCGTATTCGAGCTGGGCGTTCGTGCTATTCGTTAAAGTGGAGGGAAAAGAGAGTCAAACGAACAGCGAGAAGAAGCGAAGCGTATTCGAGCTGGGCGTTCGTGCTATTCGTTAAAGTGGAGGGAAAAGAGAGTCAAACGAACAGCGAGAAGAAGCGAAGCGTATTCGAG
>JAFRXK010000013.1 GCA_017442865.1 Lachnospiraceae bacterium
AGTGCATATCCTGCGATAATGCCGATAACAGCAGAAATACCTATGATCGCTATTGGGTGCAGCTTTTTGAATGCAAGCACAGCACCGAGGGCGAATATGCCAAGAGAGAGCCAAAAGCCTGCACCTGAGAAAACCGCAGTCTGTAAGCCGTTTGGAAAGAAGACCGTCATTCCGACAGACAGAAATGCCGAACCGATCAGACCGATCACAGCAGGACGCAGACCGTACATCACACCGTCCACGGCACAGCTCTTGCGGAATCTCTCATAAAACTTTGCAACGATCAGGATTATCACAAAGGACGGCAGGACAACTCCGAGTGTAGCACAGACAGCCCCGAACACGCCGCCGGTGCGAATGCCGACAAATGTTGCCATATTGATCGCAAGCGGCCCCGGTGTGCTTTCACTCACAGCAATGAAGTCCACTACCTCAGCCTGTGTGAGCCAGCCGTGATGCTCGACTTCGCTTTGGATCAGAGGAAGCATTGCATAACCGCCGCCGAACGTGAACGTCCCGATCTTCAGAAAGGTCAGGAAAAGCTCGATCCATATCATAGCTTGTCCTCCTTCCTGAACAGCAGCGACCATACAAGCCCAAACACTGCACAGCCGATGATAACGAACACTGCATCTATTTTCAGAAAAGCCGTCAGCACCAGTGCCGCTGCCATGATCACATAGGAAACTGCGTGCTTTTTTGTTGCCATAAACATGGTATAGACGGCTTTGAGTATCAGAGCGAGAACGCCTGCACGGATACCCATAAATGCGTACTGTACAGCTCTTGACTCCTGAAAGGCTTTCAGGATAAAAGAAATAAGCGAGATGATCAGGAATGACGGCAGCACCACTCCCAGCGTTGCACAGACAGCACCGAGCGTTCCGGCAGCGCGGCTGCCAACAAACGTAGCCGCATTGATCGCCACCGGTCCCGGCGTGGACTCTGCGATCGCAACGACTTCCAGTATATCGTCCTCATTCAGCCATTTTTTATTGTCACAGACCTCACGCTGTATCAGCGGTATCATTGCGTAACCGCCGCCAAATGTAAACGCTCCGATTCTCATGAAGGTAAGGAACAAGTCAAGTTTTTTATTCATAGGATCACCCCATAGCATTATACCACAATGCTATGGGGTGTGTCAATTTGTTGAGTTTTTATGCCTGTTCCCCATTATAAATTCTATTTTTTGCACATCGAATTGTGCTCCGTCAGGAAATAATACCATTATGCTTTGGAATAATTAAATTCCGCTCTGAATTGGAATTTCGGAATACAAACAACATTTGCTTAATTTTTGCTGAAATTTTTTTTAAAAACAGGCTTGACAAATAATAATATGCGTTGTAGACTTGTTACCAACAAAGGCAATGGCGTCTTGGAGATATCTCCAGGGCGCCTTTTTGTGTTTTTATTTTCCCGTGGAGGTATATGCTATGTGTTCAATTATAGGCTTTTGCTCAAAAAACGGTAGTTATGACGACACTAAAACTGCTCTGGAACAGACCGATTCAAGAGGTCCGGACGCAGAAAGAATCATAAATACGGGAAACGGATGGCTTGGCTTTAACAGACTTTCAATTATGGGGCTTACCGACACGGGTATGCAGCCATTTGTATATAAAGATATGTCAACCGTGTTTTTACCGGCCTCTCAGACAGAAGAAGAGATAACTCTCCTTGACAAGCCGGAAGTGATGCTTGTCTGCAACGGTGAGATTTACGGTTTCAGACCGATTAAGAAAGAGCTCATCGAAAAGGGCTACTCATTTATAAGCGATTCAGACTGTGAGATTCTTCCGGCGCTGTACAAGGAATTCGGAACCGACATGTTTTCACTGCTTGACGCAGAATACGCTCTTATTCTTTATGACGCTGAGAAGGATAGCTACATAGCCGCAAGAGACCCGATAGGCATCCGGCCTCTTTACTACGGAACACGTCAGGACGGCACTTACGTATTTGCCTCGGAGCCAAAAAACCTTATCTCGCTTGTTGATAAAATAATGCCGTTTCCTCCGGGACATTATTTCAAGGACGGCGAATTTGTTAAATACCGCGATATGTCTGAGGTAAATGAATACTGCTATGACAGCTTAGATAAAATCGCTGAAAAAATACATGATTTACTTATCAATGGCGTTAAAAAGCGTCTGGATTCAGATACCCCGGTCGGATTTTTATTATCGGGCGGCCTTGATTCCTCGCTTGTATGCGGAATCGCCGCAAGCATTTCAGACAAACCGCTTGAGACATGGGCGATAGGCATGGACATTGATGCAATTGATTTAAAATATGCCAAAGAGGTTGCCGATTACATACATTCAAACCACCACGAGGTTATCATTTCAAAGGAGGATGTACTGGATGCGCTTGAAGACGTTATCAAAATGCTTGCAACCTACGATATTACAACAATACGTGCTTCAATCGGTATGTATCTGGTTTGCAAGGCAATTCACGAGCAGTCCGATATCCGCGTAATCATGACCGGAGAAATTTCAGATGAAATTTTCGGCTACAAATATACTGATTTCGCACCTGATGCCGAGGCATTCCAGAAGGAGGCACAGAAAAGAATTCACGAAATACATATGTATGACGTGCTTCGTGCCGACCGCTGCATAAGCGTAAACTCGCTTGAAGCCCGCGTTCCGTTTGGAGACCTTGATTTCGTGAAATACTGCATGTCAATTGACCCGGAAAAGAAGCTCAACCGCTACAACAAGGGAAAATACCTGCTGCGCCACGCCTTTGAAAATGACGCACTTATACCGGAAAACATTCTGTGGAGAGAAAAAGCAGCCTTTTCAGATGCAGTAGGACACTCATTAAAGGATGACCTTGCAGAACTTGCAGAATCGAAATACACCGATGAAGAGTTCCGGGAAGGCGTTAAAAAATATAACCATGCAAAACCATTTACAAAGGAATCTCTTCTGTACCGCGACATATTTGAAAAATATTATCCGGGACAGTCCCAGATGGTAAAGGATTTCTGGATGCCAAACAAGGAATGGGAGGGCTGCAATGTAAACGACCCTTCAGCCAGAGTTCTTTCAAATTACGGTGCAAGCGGAGAATAAACCCGACAACTAAATAATTAAGCTAAAAACGCCGGTAAAACATGATGTACATGCCGGTTTGAATAGGAAGGAGAACGCTATGAAAAAACAATATGTACCTGATATTTTTGGTTCAATGGTATTTGACGACAGGGTAATGAAAGCCCGTCTGTCCGCAAGTGTATACAATTCTCTCAAGAAAACTATTGATGAGAATACAAGACTTGATGAAAATGTTGCTGATGCAGTTGCTTCAGAAATGCGCGACTGGGCTATAGAACACGGCGCAACTCATTTTACACACTGGTTCCAGCCTCTTACCGGCGTTACCGCTGAAAAGCACGACAGCTTTATCACGCCATCACCTGACGGCGGCGTAATAATGGAATTTTCCGGTAAGGAGCTTATAAAGGGTGAGCCGGATGCTTCATCCTTCCCTTCAGGCGGACTGCGAGCTACATTTGAAGCCAGAGGCTATACGGCGTGGGATCCTACTTCATATGCATTTATAAAGGACCATACACTTTGCATACCGACAGCCTTCTGTTCATATTCGGGAGATGCACTTGATAAAAAGACTCCTCTTTTACGCTCAATGCAGGCACTCAACACTCAGGCAAAAAGAATCCTCGCGCTCTTTGGCAAGGAAGTAAAATATGTCCGCACAAGCGTCGGCCCTGAGCAGGAATATTTCCTGATTGATAAAGAAATGTTTGAAAAGAGGCCTGACCTTGTATATACCGGAAGAACCTTATTCGGCGCAATGCCGCCAAAGGGCCAGGAGCTTGACGACCATTATTTTGGTGTAATAAAGCCTAGGGTTACAGCCTTTATGGAGGATTTAAATGACGAGCTGTGGAAGCTTGGAATTCTTGCTAAGACAGAGCACAACGAGGTTGCCCCTGCACAGCATGAACTTGCACCGATTTATTCTACAACAAATATTGCTACCGACCACAACCAGCTGACAATGGAAATCATGCAGAAGGTGGCCAGAAGGCATAACCTCGTATGTCTGCTTCACGAAAAGCCTTTTGAGGGCGTAAACGGCTCCGGTAAGCACAACAACTGGTCAATGGCAACCGATACCGGCGTAAACCTTCTTTCACCGGGCGAAACGCCTTATGAAAACGCACAGTTTTTGCTGTTCTTAAGCGCAGTTATACAGGCCGTTGATGATTATCAGGACCTTTTAAGATTATCAGTCGCAACTGCAGGAAACGACCACAGACTTGGAGCAAATGAAGCGCCGCCTGCAATAATTTCTGTATTCCTCGGAGACGAGCTGACAGCAATTTTAGAGGCAATCAAGAATGATACCCCTTATCAGGGAAAAGAAAAGGTAATTATGAAGCTCGGCGTACACTCACTGCCGCATTTTTCAAGAGATACAACCGACAGAAACCGTACTTCACCATTTGCATTTACGGGCAATAAATTTGAATTCAGGTCCTTAGGCTCTGCAAACAGCATCGCCTGCTGCAACATTATGTTAAATGCATCTGTAGCAGAAAGCCTTAAGCAGTACGCCGACATTCTTGAAAAGGCAGACGATTTTGAGACCGCACTCCACGCGCTTATAAAAGAAACCATCACAAAGCACGAGCGTATCCTTTTCAACGGCAACGGATACGGTGATGAGTGGGTCGAGGAGGCAACAAAGGTTCGCGGACTTTCAAACCTTAAGACTACCGCCGATGCCATGCCTCATCTTCTTGACAAAAAGAACATGGATATGCTTATGTCACACAAGGTATTTACTGAAACAGAGCTTCATTCAAGATGTGAAATCATGCTTGAGAACTACTGCAAGAGTGTAAATATCGAAGGACATACAATGGTTGATATGGTAAGAAAGAATTATCTTCCTGCCATTGAAGAATATCTTTTCAGCCTTGCAAATGCAACATCACTTATGAAGTCAGTCAGCACCAAGGTAAAATGCAACTATGAAATTTCTACTATGGAAAGGCTCTCAGAGCTTACAGACTGCATCCTTGAGCATGTAGAAATACTTGAGGGCGCGCTTGAGGACCTTAAGAAGCACGACAACATTATCAGCACATCAGAGGCAGTCAGGGACGACGTTCTTCCAAAGATGGAAGCCTTAAGAAAGTTTGTAGATGAGGCAGAAATGCTTACATCAGAAAAATACTGGCCGTTCCCAAGCTACGGAAAGCTTTTGTTCAGTGTTTATTAATTTAGCTGCTTAGATAAACTCAACATATACCTTAAAAGGTCATCCCACAAAGGCGTGGAACGCAGCGTGGGGTGACTTTTTATTGCACAAAAATATAAGACGGAGGATAATATTATGACAGAAGAATTAACAAAATTATTAAACGAAGAAGTATTTGCAGTATGGTTTTTGATAGGCGCTGCCCTTGTATTCTGGATGCAGGCAGGCTTTGCAATGGTCGAGACCGGCTTTTCAAGAGCGAAAAACGCCGGCAACATTCTTATGAAAAACCTCATGGATTTCTGTATCGGATGCGTGGTTTTTATAGTTATAGGCTTCGGGCTTTTGCTCGGTGAAGACCTTTTCGGTTTTATCGGAAAGCCAGGCTTTGATATTTTTACAGGCTATGCAGAGTTTGACTGGTCAAATTTTATTTTCAACCTTGTATTCTGCGCAACAACCGCAACGATTGTATCAGGCGCAATGGCTGAGCGTACAAAATTCTTAAGCTACTGCGTATACTCCGGAATTATATCCGCGCTTATTTATCCGATAGAGGCTCACTGGATCTGGGGCGGCGGCTGGCTTGCACAGCTTGGTTTTCATGATTTTGCAGGCTCCTGCGCAATTCATATGGTTGGCGGCATTTCAGCCTTAATCGGCGCTAAAATGGTCGGCGCACGAATCGGTAAATTTGAGAAGGACGATTCCGGCAAAATCACAAAGGTTAATGCCTTCCCGGGACATAATATAGTAATCGGCGCACTCGGCGTATTTATTCTCTGGCTTGGCTGGTACGGCTTCAACGGTGCTGCCTGCACATCAACACAGCAGCTCGCATCAGTTTTTGTAACAACAACTATTGCTCCTTCAATCGCTACAGTAGTATGTATGGTATTTACATGGATTAAATACGGCAAGCCTGACGTTTCAATGTGTCTCAACGCATCCCTTGCAGGACTTGTTGCAATCACGGCAGGCTGTGATGTAACAGATGCCCTCGGTTCAATTATCATCGGCGCTGTTTCCGGACTTTTAGTTTGCTTCGGCGTATGGTTCCTTGATTATAAGCTTCATATTGATGACCCTGTCGGCGCAGTTGCAGTACATATGGTAAACGGTATCTGGGGAACAATCGCTGTCGGTCTGTTTGCAACAACCTCTGCTCCGGGCAATGACAGCATCATCGGCCTGTTTTACGGCGGCGGATTTAAACAGCTGGGTATTCAGTTATTAGGCTTTGTAAGTGTTGCGGCATGGACATCCGTATGTATGATTTTAGTATTTTTACTTATCAAGGCTGTATTCGGTCTGAGAGTAAGCGAGGAAGAGGAAATTGAAGGTCTTGATGTTAAAGAGCATGGTCTTACATCAGCCTACGCAGGCTTTTCAATTGTCGATATGACCGGCTCTGCCCTTCTTGCAAATGAAAATACAAGCCTTGGGGTATCTGATTATGAAAAGGCGTCTAACGCCATGATTAATGCAGCTGTTCCTGTTGAAATCGCTTCCGCATATATCGGCGGAGCACATCTTGCCGAAGAAATAAGCCACGAAGCAAGAGCAGACTTTGAGACCGGAATGCATAAGGTAGTAATCATTACAAAGCTGTCCAGATATGACAAGATTAAAAAGGCCCTCAACGAACTTGGAGTTACCGGAATCACAGTTACACAGGTTATGGGCTGCGGTATCCAAAAGGGTGCCGGTCAGATGTATCGTGGAGTTGAGATGGACATCACACTGCTTCCGAAAATCAAGCTTGAGGTTGTTGTCAGCAACATCCCTGTAGACAGCGTAATCGAAGTCGCAAAGAAAACTCTTTACACCGGCAAAATCGGTGATGGAAAAATATTTGTATATCCTGTCAGCCGTGTTGTTAAAATCAGAACAGGCGAAGAAAACTTTGCGGCATTGCAGGATGTAGAATAAATACAGGAGATTATAATTTACCATGAGTTTTTATAACGATGACAAATTACATGAGGAATGCGGAGTGTTCGGAATATACGCTCCAAAAGGTGAAAATATTGTGCATGATATTTACTGCGGTCTTACTGCCCTCCAGCACAGAGGGCAGGAGTCCGCAGGACTTTCTGTTTCTGACACAGCCGGCGCAAAGGGCAATATTTCTACCAAAAAAGGAATGGGGCTTGTAAGCGAGGTTTTTGGGCATGACGATTTCGACAAACTGAATGGAAATATCGGCGTCGGTCATGTGCGTTATTCAACAACCGGTGAAAGCGTTCCCGAAAACGCCCAGCCCATTGCCATGAATTATATTAAAGGCAGTCTCGCGCTTGTCCACAATGGTAATATCACAAATGCCTCAGAATTAAAAGAAGCGCAGATGTACCGCGGGCAGGCGCATTACACTTCAACCGATTCTGAGGTTTTAGCGTATGAAATTATAAGCAGCAGGGCAAAAACAGATTCCATAGAAGAGGCAGTCCTTGACGCCGCCGGGAAAATACGCGGCGGGTACGCCGTAATCGTTATGAGTCCGAGAAAGCTTACAGGCATAAGGGACCCTTACGGAATAAAGCCTCTTATCTTAGGTATGCGAAATGGCAGTTACATTTTAGCATCGGAAAGCGCCGCCATAGAAGCCGTCGGAGGTAAAATCATAAGAGACATTGAGCCCGGCGAGATAATAACCATAAGCCGGGATGGTATAAAAAGCAATACGAAGCTGTGCGGCATGAAACACGCCCATTGTGTATTTGAATATATTTATTTTGCAAGATGCGACTCTGTCATAGACAAAATCGCAGTATATGACGCAAGATTTAACGCCGGACGCGCACTTGCGAAAAGCTCCGTTGTTGACGCTGATATTGTCGTGGGCGTTCCTGATTCGGGGCTTATTGCAGCACAGGGCTATGCGATGGAATCCGGAATCCCTTTTGCGCTTGCTTTTCATAAGAACAGTTATATCGGACGAAGCTTTATCAAACCGACTGATGAGGAGCGTAAAAGTGCGGTTCATATGAAGCTTAGCGTGCTTAAAAATGTTGTTGCCGGCAAAAAAATTGTGCTTATAGATGATTCAATTGTGCGAGGCACGACCATGAAGCAGATTATAGAAATGCTACGTGAAGCGGGAGCTTTGGAGGTTCATGTAAGAATAAGCTCGCCTCCGTTTTTGTACCCGTGCTACTATGGTACAGACGTACCAAACAGCAGCCAGCTTATTGCATCAGAGCATTCGGACGAATATGTACGACAGAAGATAGGCGCGGATTCATTATGCTATCTTAAAATAACCGATTTTAAGTCAATGACGGGTAATCTGCCGTTATGCAGCGCCTGCTTTGATAATAATTATCCTGTTTAAAATTTTTTCTTGACTTTTTATAAGAACAGACGTATTATAATTAAAAATGTCAATGGAGACAGTATATATTCAGTTTATATTTTTGTTTTAAAAGCAATGGCGCTTTAAGTTAAGAACTTAAAGCGCCTTTTTTTATTTTTCAACGGCAAAAAACGAGGAGGAATATCTATGTCAGGTCAATTTGAAAACATTCAGGCAAAAGGTTTATATAATTCCGGCTTTGAGCATGATAATTGCGGAATAGGTGCAATTATTGATATTGAGGGCAGAAAAAGCCACAAAATAGTTTTTGACGCCCTGTCCATTGTAGAAAATCTTGAACACAGGGCCGGTAAGGATGCGGAAGGCAAAACCGGCGACGGCGTTGGTATCCTGACGCAGATTCCACACAGGTTTTTTGTCAAAAAATTAAAAGAACAGGGCGTTACTCTTCCTGGCGAAAGGCAGTATGGAGTGGGAATGTTTTTCTTCCCGCAAAATGAGCTTGACCTGCGGCAGGCAAAATCCATGTTTGAGATTATCGTAAGAAAAGCCGGACTTAATCTTATTGCATGGAGAAGGGTTGACTCAAATCCTGAGGTTTTAGGCAATAAAGCAAGAGAATGCATGCCGTCCATTTATCAGGTGTTTATAGAGAGACCGAAGCACATTCAAAAGGATGTAGATTTTGACAGAATGCTTTATATTGTCCGCAGGGAATTTGAGCAAAGCAGCGTAAATACCTACATTCCTTCTCTTTCCTGCAGAACGATAGTTTATAAGGGAATGTTCCTTGTCGGCCAGCTCAGAACATTTTTCACCGACCTTATGGATGAGGACTATGAGTCTGCAATCGCAATGGTACATTCACGCTTTTCAACCAACACTGCGCCAAGCTGGAACAGGGCGCATCCTAACCGCCTGATAGTCCACAATGGTGAAATCAACACGATAAAGGGCAACGCCGACAAAATGCTTGCAAGAGAAGAAACCATGCATACCGGCATGTTCACCGAGGAAGACATGACAAAGGTGCTTCCTGTTATTTCGCAGAGCGGCTCTGATTCCGCAATGCTTGACAACACACTTGAATTTCTTGTAATGAGCGGCCTTGACCTTGCGCTTGCCGCAATGATTACAATCCCTGAGCCTTGGGCGCACAATGAAACCCTGTCCATGGAGGAGCGCGATTTCTATCAGTACTACGCTACCATGATGGAGCCTTGGGATGGTCCGGCGTCTATCCTTTTCTCAGACGGAGATGTCATGGGCGCAATTCTTGACCGCAACGGACTTCGCCCGTCAAGATATTATGTGATGGATGACAACAGGCTTATTTTATCGTCGGAAGCAGGCGTTCTGCCGCTTGATGAAGCTCATATTATTAAAAAAGAGCGTCTCCATCCGGGTAAAATTCTGCTGGTTGACACATTACAGAAGCGAATAATATATGATAATGAAATAAAAGAAAAATATGCGGGCAAGGAGCCTTACGGAGAATGGCTTGACAGCAATCTTCTTAAGCTTTCTGACATCCGCATTCCGAACAAAAAAATACCTGCGCTTACAGGAGATATGCTTAAAAAGCTGCAAAAAGCCTTCGGATACACCTGGGAAAACTACCATGACAGCATTTTGAGCATGGCGCTTAACGGCACTGAAGCTATCGGCTCTATGGGAGTAGACACGCCTATCGCCGCCCTCTCCGAAATGTATCAGCCACTGTTTTATTATTTCAAGCAGCTGTTCGCACAGGTTACAAATCCGCCGATTGATGCGCAGCGTGAGGAAATCGTTACCTCCCACACCGTATACATCGGTAAAAACGGAAACCTGCTTGAGGAAAAGCCTGAAAACTGTCATGTGCTTAAAATTAACAATCCTATTCTTTCAGACCTTGACCTCTTAAAAATAGAGCATTTACAGAAGGACGGCTTCAAAACCGCAAAGGTATCTACTCTGTTTTACAAGAGCACCCCTATGAAGCGCGTGCTTAAGCATTTATTTGTGGAGGTTGACAAGGCTTATAAAGAAGGTGCAAATATAGTTATTCTGTCAGACCGCGGCGTGGATGAAAATCATGTTGCGCTTCCTTCGCTGCTTGCAGTCGCCGCAGTACACAAGCATCTTGTTGAAACTAAAAAATGCACTGCGATGTCTCTGATACTGGAGTCCGGCGAGCCTAGAGAGGTGCATCATTTTGCAACGCTTTTAGGCTATGGCGCTTCTGCCGTCAACCCTTATCTTGCGCACGCAACAATAGCGCAGCTTGTTGACAGCGAGCTTCTGGATAAAGATTATTACGCTGCCGCAGATGATTACGATAATGCAATCCTTTCAGGCATAGTTAAGATTGCCTCTAAAATGGGTATTTCCACGATACAGTCCTATCAGGGCAGCAAAATATTTGAGGCTATAGGAATTTCAGAAGACGTAATCGACGATTATTTTACAGGCACCGTAAGCCGCGTAGGTGGCATAAGCCTTGATGATATCGGCAGGGCTGTTGATAAGCAGCACAGTCTGGCATTTGACCCGCTGGGTCTTTCAGTCAACCTTGAGCTTACCTCAGCCGGCAGGCACAAATCCAGAAGCCAGGGCGAAAACCACCGCTACAATCCTAAGACAATACATATGCTGCAGCTTTCCACGAGAGAGGGCAATTACGATAAATTTAAAGAATACACCGAAATGGTTGATTCGGAGAACACAGGCTACTTAAGAAGCCTGCTTGATTTCAACTATCCTGACCGGCAGATTCCTCTTTCAGAGATTGAAAGCGTGGAATCAATAGTGAAAAGATTCAAGACCGGCGCAATGTCCTATGGATCTATTTCGGAGGAGGCGCACCAGACACTTGCAATTGCAATGAATCATCTGCACGGAAAATCAAACAGCGGTGAGGGCGGTGAAAGCGAGGAGCGTATTTTATCTGCAGGAACCGATAATGACAGAAGCTCTGCAATCAAGCAGGTTGCAAGCGGAAGATTCGGCGTTACAAGCAGATATCTTGTAAGTGCAAAGGAAATCCAGATTAAGATGGCGCAGGGTGCAAAGCCTGGTGAAGGCGGACACCTTCCGGGCAAAAAGGTTTACCCGTGGATTGCAAAAACAAGGCACTCAACCCCGGGCGTCAGCCTGATATCGCCTCCGCCGCATCATGACATATATTCGATTGAGGACCTTGCACAGTTAATTTATGATTTAAAAAATGCAAATAAAAATGCGCGTATTTCTGTAAAGCTTGTGTCGGAGGCAGGAGTAGGTACTGTTGCCGCCGGAGTTGCAAAGGCGGGCGCCCAGGTAATACTTATATCAGGCTATGACGGCGGAACCGGAGCCGCACCGCTTAGCTCAATCCACAATGCAGGACTTCCGTGGGAGCTTGGCCTTGCGGAAACGCACCAGACGCTTATAGCAAACGGGCTTAGAAATCAGGTTGTGATTGAGACCGATGGAAAGCTTATGAGCGGCAGGGATGTGGCAATTGCAGCGATACTCGGTGCTGAGGAATTCGGCTTTGCTACTGCCCCGCTGATTACAATGGGCTGCGCCATGATGAGGGTATGCCACAAGGATACATGTCCTATGGGCATCGCAACACAAAATCCCGAGCTTAGAAAGCGCTTTGCGGGCAAGCCTGAATACGTTGAAAATTTCATGATTTTTATTGCAAGGCAGCTTCGTGAAATAATGAGTCAGTTAGGTGTAAAATCAGTTGAAGAGCTGGTCGGAAGAACCGATTTGCTGAAGGTGCGAAAGGAGCTGTCGCAGGCAGGACAAAAGCTTAATCTTGACCGCATACTTATGGATATGTCAGGCACGGACAGGTCTCTTGCAACCTTCCATCCGCAGTTTGAATATGATTTTAAGCTTTCCGATACAAAGGATGAGAGCGTGCTTCTTTCATCAAAGGCAGTTAAAGCCTCATTGGACAAGGGCACTAAATCAGAGCTTTCAATTAATATACGAAATACAGACAGAACCTTCGGAACACTCCTCGGCGCTGAGATTACAAGAAAGCATCCAGAGGGTCTTGCCGATGACACAATAACCATAAACTGCAAGGGTACGGGCGGCCAGAGCTTCGGAGCCTTTATTCCTAAGGGGCTTTCCCTTAAGCTTTCGGGCGACAGCAACGATTACTTCGGCAAGGGTCTTTCGGGCGGAAAACTAATCATAAAGACGCCGGACGAGGCAAAATATGATGCACACGAAAATATTATTATCGGAAACGTTGCTCTTTACGGTGCAACATCCGGCGAGGCGTATATCGCCGGTATGGCGGGAGAAAGATTCTGCATCAGAAATTCCGGTGCTACTGCGGTTGTTGAGGGCGTCGGCGAGCATGGCTGCGAATATATGACCGGAGGATGCGTTGTTATTCTCGGTGCTACCGGCAAAAACTTCGCCGCCGGAATGAGCGGCGGCATCGCGTATGTGCTTGACGAGGACAACAGACTTTATAAGAATCTTAATAAGCACATGGTGAGCATGGAAAGCGTAACTCTTAAAGGTGATTTAGAAGAACTTAAAAGCATTATCAGCGACCATGTAAGGTATACAGGCTCTAAAAAAGGAGCCGAGATACTTGAGAATTTTGATAAATACATTCCTCATTTCAAGAAAATAATACCTACGGACTACAAGGAAATGCTCAGGCTTATCAAGAAAAATGAGGACCGTGGCGCTGATTATGAGCAGGCAAAAATAGAAGCCTTCAGAGAATTTATCGGTTAGGAGAAATGTTATGGGTAAGACAACAGGCTTTTTAGAATATGAACGAAAAGATGGCGCACAGAGAGAAGTCAGTGAAAGAATCAAGGATTTCCACGAGTTTCATGAGAGACTTTCTGCCGCCGATACCTGCATGCAGGCATCAAGATGTATGGACTGCGGAATACCTTTTTGTCAGGCAGGCACTATGATAAGCGGCATGATGTCAGGCTGTCCTTTGCACAATGCTGTTCCTGAGATTAATGACCTTGTATACAAGGGAAGAATGGCTGAGGCTTATCAGAGACTTTCAATTACGCACAGCTTTCCTGAGTTTACCTCCAGAGTGTGCCCGGCTCTCTGCGAAGCAGCATGCACATGCTCGCTTCATGGTCAGGCAGTCACCACGAAGGAAAACGAAAAGGCTGTCATTGAATATGCATATGAAAATAATCTTGTTAGTGAGATAACCCCTTCCATAAGAACCGGCAAAAAAATAGCAGTTGTCGGCAGCGGTCCTTCAGGTCTTGCTGCCGCACAGCTGCTAAACATGCGCGGTCACGAGGTTACTGTTTTTGAAAGGAAGGACCGCATTGGCGGACTGCTCAGATACGGCATACCAAATATGAAGCTTGATAAGTCCGTTATCGACAGACGCGTAGAGCTTATGGAGAAAGCCGGCGTTAAGTTTGTAGTAAACTCTGATATCGGGAGAAATGTATCCTCTGAGGATTTACTCAAAAACTTCGACAGCGTCATTCTTGCCTGCGGTGCCTCACATGCACGAGATATTAATGCACCCGGACGCGACGCCAAGGGAATATATTTTGCAGTTGATTTTTTAAGCACGGTTACAAAAAGACTGCTTGATTCAGATTTTAAGGACTATCCTCTTGATCTGGTAAAGGACAGGGATGTGGTTGTAATAGGCGGCGGCGACACCGGCAATGACTGCGTTGGAACCTGCATAAGACTGTCGGCAAAAAGCGTTACCCAGCTTGAAATGATGCCTATGCCTTCCACAGGCAGACTTCCTTCAAATCCATGGCCGGAATGGCCAAGGGTCTTAAAAACGGACTATGGCCAGGAGGAGGCAATCTATAAATTCGGCAGCGATCCGAGAATATACCAGACAACGGTTAAGGAATTTATAAAGGATGAGAACGGAGCGCTTAAGGAATTACTTCTGGTTTCCCTCTCACCTAAAAAGGATGCCAAAACCGGCAGAACCATTATGTCCGAGGTTGAAGGCTCAGAGCGTAAAATTCCTGCACAGCTCGTTCTTATAGCAGCAGGCTTTTTAGGCAGCGAGCAGTATGTAACCGAAAGCTTCGGCGTAGAAACAGACAACAGGACAAATGTTAAGACCAAGGCAGGCGAACACGCCACCACCAAAGCAAGGGTATATACGGCGGGCGATATGCACATCGGCCAGTCCTTAGTTGTCCGCGCAATCGCAGAGGGCAGAAGCGTTGCACGTGAAGTTGATAAAGCATTAATGGGTTATACAAATTTATAGAAGGTGCTAACTTATGAATTATAATCGGAAATTAATATTGGAAGACGGAAGCGAATATTTCGGGTATGGCTTTGGCAGCAGCAAAGAGGCTGTATGTGAGATTGTATTTAACACTTCCATGACAGGATATCAGGAGATTATTTCAGACCCCTCATACACTGACCAGGCGGTTGTCATGTCATATCCTCTCATAGGCAACTATGGAATCGCAAATGAAGACTTTGAAAGCAAATATATCACTCCGTCAGCGCTTATTATAAGAGACTTAAATGACGCCCCATCTAATTTCAGGGCGGCAAGAACACTGTCTGAGCTTTTAGAGGAGAACAATATTCCCGGAATATATGGCGTAGACACCAGAAAGCTTGTCAGAAGCATCCGTGATTTAGGCTCAAGAAGAGTGCTTATTACCGATATTGATACTTCGCTTGAAGCCGGTCTTGAAATTATCAGGCAAACGCCGGTTCCTCATGACGCGGTCAAAAGATGCAGCTGCACAAAAAAGTGGTACAGCAGGACTTCAAACCCGCGCTTTAATGTTGTGGCAATAGACTGCGGCATGAAATCAAACATTGTCAGACTGCTTAACCGCCATAAATGCAATGTTACTGTTGTTCCATACAATACATCCGGAGAAGAAATTCTCTCTTTGAAGCCTGACGGGGTCTTCATTTCAAACGGTCCCGGAAATCCTGAGGACCTGCCTGAGGTTGTGGAAACGCTTAAGTTTCTTAAGGGCACAGTCCCGCTTTTCGGAATATGCTTAGGACACCAGCTTATCGCCCTTTCCTATGGGGCAAAAACCTATAAGCTTAAGTTCGGACACAGGGGCGGCAACCATCCGGTTAAAAACCTGCTTACAGGCAAAATAGAAATAACGAGCCAGAACCACAGCTATGCGGTAGATGATAAGTCCCTTCCGGGCACTGAGCTTACCGCATCTCACATTAATATACTGGACAATACTATTGAGGGTGTCTATTGCAAAAAGGACAAGGTGTTTTCGGTGCAATACCACCCGGAGAGCGCACCCGGCCCACAGGACAGCACTTATCTGTTTGAGCAGTTTATTGAATTGATGAAAAAGTAATCCGGAGGAAGTAAGATGCCAAAGCGAACCGATATTAAAAAAGTTCTTGTAATAGGCTCCGGTCCGATAGTTATCGGACAGGCTGCCGAATTTGATTATGCAGGTACTCAGGCGTGTCTCGCATTAAAGGAAGAGGGCTATGAGGTAATTCTGGCAAACTCAAATCCTGCCACTATTATGACCGACCACTCCATTGCCGATAAGGTTTACATGGAGCCTCTTACACTTGAATACATTGCGCGAATCTGCCGCTATGAAAGACCGGATGCGATAATTCCGGGCATAGGCGGTCAGACTGGCTTAAATCTTGCAATGCAGCTTTATGACAAGGGCGTTCTTGATGAATGTGAAATTGAGCTGCTCGGCACTGATGCAAAAAGCATAAAAAAAGCAGAGGACAGAGAGCAGTTTAAGGAGTTATGCGAGCAGCTTGGCGAGCCGGTCGTGCCATCAAGTATTACCTTCAGCGTTGAAGAGGGCCTTGCAGCCGCTAAGGCTATAGGCTACCCTGTTATTTTGCGTCCTGCCTTTACGCTCGGCGGCACAGGCGGCGGCTTTGCATACAACGAGGAGGAAATGGCTGAAATGATGAAGCATGCGCTTTCACTTTCACCCGTCCATCAGGTTCTCGTTGAAAAAAGCATTAAAGGCTACAAGGAAATTGAATATGAGGTTATGCGTGACGCAAATGACACCGCGCTTATCGTATGTAACATGGAAAATCTTGACCCTGTAGGAATCCACACGGGCGATTCAATTGTAGTAGCCCCAAGCCAGACATTAACCAACAAAGAATATCATATGCTCCGCGACAGTGCGCTTAATATTATCCGTGCGCTAGAGGTTAAGGGCGGCTGCAATGTGCAGTTTGCGCTTGACCCGGAATCGTTTGATTATTATGTAATAGAAGTAAATCCACGAGTTTCAAGGTCCTCGGCGCTTGCTTCAAAGGCAAGCGGCTACCCGATAGCGCGCGTATCCGCAAAAATTGCCGTCGGCATGAACCTTGATGAAATTGCCCTCGCAAATACTCCTGCGTGCTTTGAGCCGGCGCTTGATTATGTAGTTACAAAGATGCCAAGATTTCCTTTTGATAAATTTACTCTTGCATCAAACAGGCTTTCTACACAGATGAAGGCCACCGGAGAAACCATGAGCATCGGCAGAACCATGGAGGAAAGCCTGCTTAAGGCAATTCGTTCCCTTGAAGACGGCAAAAACCACATTCATCTTGCAAAATTTGATATAAAAAACCTTTCAGATAAGCCTGAGCCGCAAAACCGCATGGAAGCAGTCGAAAAGCTTCTTAAATATATTGAAGAAGGCACTGACGACCGCATTTACGCAATCTCGGAGCTTTTGTGGCTGGGCGCGGATTTATCTGTCATATACTCCAGAACAAAGATTGATATGTTCTTTTTGGACAAAATTAAAAAGATTGTTGACTTTGAGAAAAAACTTGAACAGGCTTCATTTAAAAATGAAGCTGCTACTGCTGTCCTTGAACGCAGCCTTTTATACGATGCCAAACGAATGGGTTTTTCGGATTCGTATATCGCTGAGCTTACAGGCTGTGTCGAGGATGATATCTGGACATTAAGAAAAAAGTACGATATTTTCCCGGTATACAAGATGATTGATAGCTGTGCCAGCGAATTTAAAAGCTATATACCATACTTTTATTCAACCTATGAGGATGAAAATGAATCAAAAGTTTCCCGAAACAAAAAAATTATTGTTCTTGGCTCCGGTCCGATAAGAATCGGACAGGGCGTGGAATTTGATTATTCCACGGTACATGCAGTTAAAACAATTCATGAAATGGGTTATGAGGCAATCGTAATAAACAACAACCCCGAAACAGTGTCAACTGATTACACTACCGCCGACAAATTGTATTTTGAACCTCTTACAGTAGAGGATATCATGAATATTATCAGGCTGGAAAATCCTCTTGGCGTCATTGCATCTCTCGGCGGGCAGACCGCAGTAAACCTCGCGCAGCCCCTTCAGAAAAGAGGCGTTAAAATCATAGGCACATCCCCGGAGGCAATATTTGCGGCTGAGGACAGGGATGCCTTTGAGCATATAATTGAAACCCTTCAGATTCCGCATCCGAAGGGCGTTGCGGTAACAAACATTCCTGACGGAATACAGGCTGCCGCACGTATCGGCTATCCGGTGCTTGTAAGACCAAGCTTTGTGCTCGGCGGACGTGCCATGGAAATAGTGGCTAACGAGGACATGCTGGTAAAATACCTTAAAAATGCTGTTGAGGTTGACCAGTCAAGACCGGTGCTTGTAGATAAATATATCGTCGGTAAGGAAGTCGAGGTTGATGCAATATGTGATGGTAAGGACGTATTTTTACCGGGTATTATGGAGCTTGTTGAAAGAACCGGCGTACATTCAGGCGACAGCACCAGCGTCTACCCGCCGTTTTCAATATCCGATAAGGTCAAGCAGACCATTATCGACTACACACAAAAGCTCGGTACCGGTATTGGAATTATAGGTCTTTACAATATACAGTTTATCGTTGATAATGATGAAAATGTATATATAATTGAGGTAAATCCGCGTGCCTCCAGAAGTGTACCATTCCTTTCAAAATCTACGGGAGTATCTCTTGTGGATATTGCAACCAAAGTTATGCTTGGAATAAGTCTTAAAGAACAAGGCTTTACGCAGACTATATTGCCTGAAAAGGATTTCTGGTATGTAAAGGCTCCTGCATTTTCATTTGAGAAGCTTAACGGCATGGACGCCTATCTTTCGCCTGAGATGAAGTCCACCGGCGAGGCAATCGGTTATGATACCAGCTTAAAGAGGGCATTTTACAAGGCACTGCAGGCATCAGGTATCAAAATGAAGGAATACGGAACTGTAATAGTTACTCTTGCCGACGAAGATAAAGAAGAGGCGCTTCCATTAGTGCAGAGGTTTTATAACCTGGGCTTTAATATCGAAGCTACTATCGGTACCGGTCAGTTTTTAAAGCAGCACGGTATCAAAACACGTATCCGCGGCAAGATAAGCGACGGCAGCGAGGAAATTCTTGATTCCATAAGAGCGGGCTATGTCAGTTATATAATAAATACCAGGGCAATTCTTTCAGGAATACATTATGAGGATGGCGCAGCAATAAGAAGATGTGCTATAATGAATGGTGTAACTATGTTTACGTCACTTGACACGGTAAAAATTCTGCTGGACGTACTTGAGGATATCACTCCGGGTATATCCACAATATAGCGTAAAATGCAGTCCGCTGCATTTTACCTTAAGCTTATCAATTAGTGCAGTCCGCTGCATTTTACCTTAAGCTTATCAATTAGTGCAGTCCGCTGCATTAGTTAATCAATAGTATCAAATATCCGGGCGGCTGCGTCCGCAGCCGCCCCTTCCAGACATTTTTAAGGAGGCAGACATGATATATACGTTTGAAGATGTAATGAAATATATTGAAGAGGAGGGTGCAAAGTTTATCAGGCTTGCATTCAGGGATGCTTACGGCGTGCAGAAGAATATTTCCGTTATGCCGGATGAGCTGAAAAAGGTATTTGACGACGGCGCATCCATTAATGCTCACAATATTGCAGGCTTTAGCAACTGTCCTTATTCACTGCTCTATTTAAGACCTGACCCTTCTACACTTACAATTCTTCCGTGGAGACCTGACAGCGGCAAGGTTATGAGAATGTTCTGCGACGTATATACGCCGGATGGTGAAATATACGAGGCTGACACAAGAGCAATTCTTAAAAAGGCAATTGAAAAGGCTGACGCCGCAGGCATTAAATTCAGGTTTGGCTCCGAAAGCGAGTTTTATCTTTTTAAGAAGGATGATGACGGCAACCCGACTAAAATTCCTTATGATGAGGCAGGATATATGGATATCGCTCCTGCCGACAGATGCGAAAATATAAGACGTGAAATCAGTCTGACTATTGAGAGGATGGGACTTACTCCTGAAAGATCTCACCATGAAAGAGGTCCGGGACAGAATGAAATTGATTTTCACTATGGCAAGCCATTAAAGGCGGCCGACCAGATGACTACCTTTAAGATGGTTGTAAGCACATTGGCAGACAGATACGGTCTTGTTGCAGACTTCTCTCCTATGCCGCTTTACGGCAAGCCTGGAAATGGTTATCATATTAATATTTACGCCGTTGATAATGAGGGCAATGATGTTGTAAAATATGCCGCTGCAGGCATTATCAATAGAATAAGAGACATTACATTGTTTTTAAATCCTACAGACGCTTCATATTCAAGGCTTGGAAGCAATACTGCGCCTGACAGGGTTGACTGGTCAAATGCAGGCAGGTCCGAATTAATGTATATCGAAACATACAAGGGAAAAACCCGCGCCGAGCTTCGCTCGCCGGATGCATCCAGCAATCCTTACCTTGTATACGCATTATTAATCCATGCCGGGCTTGAGGGCATTGAGAAAAAACTTCTGCTTACTGATGAAGCAGATGCAGACATAGCAAGTCTGCCGGGCTCGCGCAAGGAAGCAGGCAAGCTCGCTATGGAAAGCGAATTTATAAACAGCATTATTCCTGATGACATTATCAGAGAGTATACCGGATATTAATATGATTCTGATGCAGTAGAAACATTTTCACTACTATTTGTGCTGCCGTCCTACGGCGGAATGGAGTTAATTATGGCAAACAGCGTAGACAGACACAACTCAATACTGATAGTTTCCGGCTCTGAACAATTTGATGCTGTTGTCAGAAACTCTTTGCCGCAAAAGGATTTTGCTGCAATTGATTTCCGCAAGACCGCAAGCTCCGGAAGGCGTACCCTGCTCGAACGGTATTATGATATAGTACTTATCAATGCTCCGCTTCAGGACGAGATAGGCTATGACCTTGCAATGGATATTGCAGAGCATGGCAACGCATCAATATTAATTGCTGTACCGTCTGAGATTTACGAGGATGTCCTGGAGTATGTAACCGACCATGGTATTCTTGTGATTTCCAAGCCGCTGGCTCACGGAATCGTCAACAAATCAATACGATTTCTTCTTGCTGCACAGGACAGAATTCATAAGCTTGAGTGCCGGATTCGCTCTGCAGAGGAAAAATTAGAAGAAACCAGAATTGTAGATAAAGCAAAATTTATGCTCGTTGAGCAGAAGCATATCTCTGAGGACGAGGCCCACCGCTTTATAGGTAAACAGGCGATGAATCACGGCGTGTCAAGAAAAAGAATTGCACAGAGAATTATTGACGAGCTGGAGTGAACCGGAGTGAATCGGAGTGAACCGGAGTGAATCGGAGTGAACCGAAGTGAATCGGAGTGAACCGAAGTAAGCCGGAGTAAGTCAGAGTAAACTTGAGTGAACCAGTAATATATAATAAACGCACGATATAATGATGAAGCATACAATCAGGGGGCATCCTCTTACAGGCTGATTAACCAAACCGGCTGTGAAAGGATGCCCCTTATTCTTTAATTTTTTATTCTTTAATTCTTTATGCTTAAATCATATCATTTATCATGTCAAGTATTATCCTGCCAAGCTCTTCTGACTGCTTCTCGGCATCCTCAAATGATGTGCCCTTTACTCCGTAATAGAACTTAACCTTTGGCTCTGTTCCTGAAGGTCTTACGCAAACCCATGTATCATCTGCCATATCAAAGTAAAGTACATTTGATGACGGAAGACCTGTAGGCTTAACCTCGCCTGTTGCATTGTCTGTGATGGTATCCTTCTTGTAATCCCTGAACGACTCAACCTTGTAATCACCAAATGCCTTCGGAGGATTATTTCTGAGAGTCTCCATAATGTACTGAATCTTCTCAAGTCCTTCAATGCCCTTTAATGTGATTGTCTTAATGTCATCCTTGTAATAGCCGTAGCGCTCGTACATTGCAAGCATTGCATCCCAGAGCGTCATGCCCTTTGTCTTGTAATATGCTGCCGCCTCGCAAAGAGCCATTGTAGCAACAATTGCATCCTTGTCTCTTGCCTGTGTTCCGATAAGGCATCCGTAGCTCTCCTCAAATCCGAAAAGATATGTTCCCTTGCCGCTAATCTCACTTGCAAGAATCTGCTGTCCGATATACTTAAAGCCTGTGAGCACCTCGATAAGCTTTACTCCGTAATATTTTGCAATAGCCTCAGGAAGCTTTGAAGTAACAATGGTCTTTACCAAGAATCCATCCTCAGGAAGTCCGCTAAGCTCCTTAATCTGTCCGATTTCATAATCTGCAAGAAGGCTTCCTGACATATTGCCTGTAAGCACCTTGTAATCTCCGCTCTTTGAATCCTTAACGTATACGCCGAGTCTGTCTGCATCAGGGTCGGTAGCCAGAACCAGGTCTGCGTCCTTCTCCTTTGCAAGCTTAAGTGCAAGCTCAAAGGCTTCCGCAGCCTCCGGGTTTGGGTAGCTTACTGTCGGGAAGTTGCCGTCCGGAAGCTCCTGCTCAGGTACAACATACACATTCTCAAAGCCGAGCTCCCTAAGAATTCTTCTTGCAGGAATATTGCCCGTGCCATGAAGAGGTGTATAGACAATCTTTAATTCCTTGCTCATAGCCTTGATGCTGTCCCAATGCTTAACCTGCTTCTTAAGCTCTTCCATATATCTGTCATCAATAGCCTCGCCGATTGTTATATAAAGACCTGCTGCCTTTGCAGCCTCGATATCCATTGTCTTTACATCTGCAAAATTAGTCACAGCCTTAACCTCGTCCATAATACCTGCATCATGAGGAGGTGTTATCTGTGCGCCATCCTCCCAGTATACCTTGTATCCGTTGTATTCCGGCGGATTATGACTTGCCGTAATATTAATACCTGCAATACATCCAAGCTCTCTTACCGCAAATGAAAGCTCCGGTGTAGGACGGAGTGATTCAAAGCGGTATGCCTTGATACCATTCGCACAGAGACACAAAGCTGCTTCATCTGCAAATTCAGGCGACATGTTTCTTGAGTCAAATGCAATTGCAACGCCCTTTTTCTCGCCGCCCATCTTAATAATATAATTTGCAAGTCCCTGAGTTGCTCTTCTTACGGTGTAAATATTCATTCTATTTGTACCGATACCGATAATACCTCTGAGTCCTGCTGTTCCAAATGATAAGTCTGTATAAAATCTTTCCTTTATCTCTTTGTCATCATCAGCAATTGCTCTAAGCTCTGCTTTAGCTGCTTCATCAAAGTAAGGATCTGCAAGCCAATCCTCATAAACATCTCTGTATCCCATACCTGATCCTCCATATATATTAATTTTATGATATTGCGGTCAAAAGGTGTTTTGACCCTTGTATCATTTTTTATTATAACTTATTTGCTTTTCAAATTCAATAAAACTCTATTTTTAGTTGACATTTTTTATGTGGCACACGGCAAATTCCTGTGTAAACTTTATGCGGCATCTGCCATACCATAGGTTTCAATCAGTTTTTCATAAGCACCAATTGCCTGCTCAATCCTTTCCTCAAGCTTTAATGCTTCAACAAGCCCGTCCGCATTCTCCTCTATATTCTTAAATCTTATATGTACTATTGACGGTGGATTTTCGCTGTCAAGCAGTGAAAGCTCTCTTAGCTGGTCCTTTGTCTGATAAACCAAATCAACAGATATGTATTTTTTACCTGTGGCATCTGCCCACCTTGAAAATACAAGCTTGCTGCCGATAGGAGTCTTCTTCTCAATTGCATCAGGGAGTGAATAATCCTCTGCTTTAAGCGCTGCAAGAACGCTGCCCAGATTGGAATCATGTCCGCATAGGAAGGTGAAAATTCTTTCTTTAGTGTCCAGCTCTGATTTTATCTCCTCAAGCATAGGATGCGCAACATTTTCTGCTATAAGCGGAGCCGTAAAAAGCACATCTCCATACACATCCTTGATTTCAGCAAGCTTCTCCCACTGTCTGTCGCCAAGCTTTTCTCCAAAAGCAGCAGTAATCTCATCTGTCTCATAGTACTGCAGCACCAACGCATCGCTTACAGAGCATGCCGTTTTAAGCGAACCGCTCATGCCCGGCTCCTTGCCCTCTTCAAGAATAAACTCAGTATCGTCCGTCTTAAAGCCTGTGGTCTTGCCTTCCTTCCAGTCAGAAGATCTTTTGATATCAATTACCTTCTCCAAAAGCCTGTAATTGTCCGAAAGATTGCTAATCGTATCGGTAAACATCTCTTCCATCTGCTTTTTTGCAGCTTCGCGGTACTCATCCGTAACAAATGTAAGCTGCGGCGTAAAAACAGGGTCCATCTGGTCAAATTCCATGTGGTACTCAACGTCACAGTCACCCACCGGAAGAAGTCCGATGCTGAAGAATCTGGCTGTCGCAATCGTGCGCTGCTTGGAATTTGAATAAATTCTTACGCTGTCGCCCTCAGGCTGATAATCCTCCGGAAACAGCCCTTCCTTTTCAAGCCACTTGCGGAAATACTGTCCCATCTCAGCCTCAAGCACGCCTCCCCTTACCGACAAATCGCTCGGGTCTGACGACCACGCAAACCACTCGTAAGGTGTAATGGTATCAAGCACCGAGCCCTTGCCGCTAAGCGGTGCCCTGATGTTGTGGCGGCTCAAAACCACCACCTGTTCCAGTGTGTAGCCCTCATGCGAAAGGCTGTCCTTTACCGGCAGCTCCGCCATGCGCCCGTCTGTAGAGCAGCCGCATACCGCTGTCATTGCAAGCACGAGCATAATTGCAATTATTTTCTTAATTATTCTTTTGTCCTTCAATTATTCTTCCTTTCCGGCCGTTATAATATTTAATTCAAGCCTAAATATTCAAGCAGCCTTGCCTTTGTATTTGCCTCCGGGTTATCAAGCACCAGCTCCAGACACTTATCAAGCGCCTCGCCGATTTCCCTGCCAGGCTTCATGCCTGCATCAATAAGGTCCCTTCCTTTAAGCTCCAGCGTGGCAAGCGAGGTGCATTGCTCACTCCTCTTAATCTCCTCGTAATACTCTCTTGCCTTCGCAATAATAGGCCTGTACTGATTGACAGCATACTCCGTCTTTGCCATATTGTCTGCAAGACAGACCTCTAAAAGCGGCAGAAACATATCATCCCCGACACGGTTCACCAGTCGTCTCACCGAGCGCGGCGTAATCTCAAACCTCAGCTCGTGATTTGCCACAAGCTTAACCACCTTATTCAGAGTGTCATTATCAAACTTAAGCCTCTTCATCACGTCATGCGCAATCCTGCTTCCAAGCTCGGCATGTCCCCTGAAATGAATGATTCCGTCGGCATCCTCGCTCATTGTGTCAGGCTTTCCGATATCATGGAAAAGTGCCGTCCAGCGAAGTATTACATCTGCCCTGATTTCACTAAGCATCTTTAAGGTGTGCTCTCCGACATTCAGATTGTGGTAAATATTTTTCTGCGGAGTTGCCATCATACGGTCAAACTCCGGCAGAACGACAGCAGTAATACCCGTCTCATACGCTATCCTCAGATAATCAGGATGCGGCGAAATCAGCAGCTTGTTTAGCTCCGTGTGTATTCTTTCAGCGCTGATAAGCCTTAAATTGCCCGCAAGCTCTTTTATTGCGCTGAATGTAGCTTCCTCTATTTCAAATCCGAGCTGTCCCGAAAATCTGACCGCCCTAAGCATTCTTAGCGCATCCTCGGAAAATCTTTCACGAGCGTCGCCGACGCATCTTATAATTCCTCTTTCAAGGTCACCGATACCATCAAATTCGTCCACCAGTCCAAAGCCCGGATTGTACGCCATAGCATTTATCGTAAAATCCCTGCGCTTTAAATCCTCAACCAGGCTTGCCGTAAACTCCACCTGCTTCGGATGTCTGCTGTCCTCATATTCTCCGTCCACCCTGTAGGTAGTCACCTCGTAGGCGCTTCCTCCAAGCAGCACCGTCACCGTGCCGTGCTGTATGCCCGTGTCAACAGTCCTTCTAAAAAGCGCCTTTATCTCCTGCGGCTTTGCCGATGTGGTAATATCCCAGTCCTCAGGCTCCCTGCCCAGTATGGTATCCCTGACGCAGCCGCCCACAGCATAAGCCTCATAACCGGCCTTCTCTAAAATATTTATTATCTTTGCAACATTATCTGGAATTTCTATTCTCACTAGTCTTCACCTTAAACATGATAAAATATATTACAGGATTGCGTAAATGTGCAGTGCGCAGCAATCCTTAAGTGTCATTTTGGGCAAAATACCTTTTGTCCCTGATATTATTTTATCATGCATATTTTTCTCTTACAAGAAAAAACTAAGCTATGTGAGGATATTCTCATCCGCACCGGTCTGCGAAACTCCGTTAGGTCAAGCAATTGCAAGGCTCGCAAAGTGGAGCTATTCTCATCCGCACCGGTCTGCGAAACTCCGCGTGAGATGGTATTCCTGCTACGCAAATGATGTACGCTTTTTAAGCTCACTAAGAAAAGCCTCCCTTGCCGACTGCTGATTTACAACTGCCATAAGCTTTTCGACATTTTTTTCAGGTATCCACGCTTTGTTGGACGCATAATAAAAGTTAAGCTGCTTCCAGTACTTTTCCGGATACAAAAACAAAAGATATATGTAGTTCCATTCTTCAGCAGATATCGCTCTGACTGAGGAATACGCATCCGTCATCGCCTTGCCGAGCTTAAAGTCCCAGCGGTTCTTTTCCAGCACCTTTCTCATAAAATAATATAAATCCTCAATCTGTATTCCCTTGTTCATGTGGGAAAATTCTATTATGTAATTCTGCCGCTGCCCAAGTATTACATTGTGGTGACAGAACTCCCCATGACACCACTGCTGTGCAATCTGCGGCTGCCCGCCCTTCATAAGCTCAGCCGTATGACACGCCTGTGAAAAAAATGTATCAAAGCTTGTCATAACCAGCCTCTCAAAGCTGTTCTTATTCTTGCGCCCCTTAATGTATGTCCGCACCCTGCTAAGCTCCCTGTTATGCCTTAAAAACAGCTCGCCTGCAGGCTCCTTAGGCACAAATGAATAGCTTACCGTCACATCATCTTCACCCTTATACTCACACACCGGAGCAATATACGACAGCTTCTCAAGCTCCAAATGCAGCCATGCAAGCATTCTTACCGCAAGGCAGATTTCCTTTAAATCACGTATATTGCATTCGCTGCCCTCATGCCATGTCTTCACAACATATTTGATGCCCTCTTCACTTTCCGTCACCAGCGCACCCTCAAGATTTCTCCTGTAGGTCTCAACACATATATTTTCGGAGAGCAGGTTAAGTATTCTGTCCTCAATTTCAAGTCTGGCTTCATGCCCCTTAAATTCTTTCAGAAGAAAGCTTCCCTTCTCCGTCTCGCAAAGCAGCGCTCCCCTTACCTTCGATATTTTCAGAACCTCAAAATCATATTTATCCAATACATCAAGCCCTCGCTCGCTCATAAACAATCCCCCCATCAGAATCCCCGTTATAACCGTCGCCTAAAGCATGCTAAAATTCAGGGTTCTTTCTAAAGTATGAGCTCAGTTTTAAAAAAATGCTTAATAAAACAAAAACTTTTATATGCTATCAGGCTAGTGACAAATCAAATATATGAATGTCAGCAATGCTAAAATAAATAAAGCAAACTGCATGAGTTTTACCAAATTTATTATTTACAAGGCTCTCTTTACCGATATTGCTTTCATAGGGCACATCTCCTGGCAGCAGAAGCAGGATATGCAGCCTCTTTTCGTAAAATGTGCCTTTTTATTTTTTATCCTGATTATATGCGACGGACAGCTCTCTGCGCATCTGCCGCAGCCGACGCACAACCCGGTATCAACCTTAGGATAGGACTTTAGAAGTCTTTTCATAACAAATCCGGCGGGTTTTCTTAAAAAGCCCGGCACCCTGTCCACAAAATCCAGCCTCTTTGTATCAGGTATTGCAAACGGTATCACCTTTTCGGTAAATTCATCCCCGCAAAATGTGACTGCGTCCATGTTCGCAAGACCTGCTTCCCTTGCCAGCCTCAGCATAACTATATCATCAGGCTCTATGCCTATACATTTTGCAATATAGCAGTCCTGTGTATACATATCCTTTGCCGCAAATGTATAGCCGAAATACTTTTTATCTCCGCCTGTCGGTCCGTTCCCCTCCATGCCTTCCACCGCATCCACAAGCGTAAGCTGCGGGGCAACAGTCATATCAAGCTCTAAAATCATTTTTGAAAAATCATTTATATCAGGCCAGCGGTAATGCATCTGCGGCTTTTCAAGCCCCGGAATAACCCCGAAAATATTCTTCATGCCGCACGAAAAGCCTGTCATGCCGTGAGTCTTAAGCTTCGGCATATTAATAATATAATCCGCCTCGCGTATCGGATTTATAATATTGAAGCTTCCGTTTGCAAAGCCTGCCCTTGTACTTACCGGACCTGCTCCCGTATCAAAATTCAGAAGCTCATCCATTCCGGCTCCGGCAACACTGCAGACATTGTATATCTTCCTTAAATGCTCCTGTGTGTACAGTCCGCCCGAGCTTTCTGCTATAGTAATATTATTAATACCATGTTCCCTAAGCCATCTCACAACCGACTTAATGAGCAGCGGATGTGTAGTTGCCGCCGCCTCAGGCTTAACTGCCATAACAAAGTTCGGTTTTATGACGACCTTCATCTCAGGCTTTAATTCATCTGCAATCTTAAGCGTCTCAAAATGCCTGCAAACAGCATTAAATAAAAGCTCTTCATCATATTTTTCTGTTCTTACAATTGACTGAATCATTTATGCTTTATGTCCTCCTAAGTCGCGCAATACTTTACCGGTATATTCCGTTAAAAATGTTGTAACAGTTAAGTGGTTATATCTGCATTTTACCTATAATCAATAATATATTATTTCCATAGCATGTTTCAAGCTTTTTAAAGCATTTATTCAACTGACAAAATATATTTATGGAGTTTTTTCCCGCGATGTGATATAATATTTTAGTAATCTCACAAAAGGAGAAAATATAAGGAGAGAATATGAAAATAGGAATTATCTGCGCAAGCGAAAATGAGCTGGCACCGTTTCTTTGTGACCTACGTGAAGGGTCAATTACGGAAAAAGCAATGATTAAAATATATACTGGAAAATTAGGTGTACACGATGTTGTTTTGCTTTATTCGGGAGTATGCAAGGTCAACGCAGCGATAGCCGCTCAGATCATAATAGACGATTTCAAGGTCGACGCTATTATCAACGCCGGTGTTGCAGGCGGAATCGACACCCGGCTTAAGATATTTGATACTGTGATCTCGACCGAAACCGCTTATCATGATGTTGCCGCCGGGATACTGACGGAATACCACCCTTGGATGAAATCGGTATTCTTTGCCGCTGACGAAAATCTGCTGAAGCTGTCCCGGGAAGCTGTCGCCCGTATTCGGACAAAAGGCACCGTTTATTGGGGCAGGATGGTGACCGGAGAATCCTTCATTACGGATGACGGCCGTCAAGAGATCATAGACGAGTTCCATCCGTTATCTGTCGATATGGAGACCGGGAGTATAGCTCATGTCTGCTACGCCAATTCTGTACCTTTTATCGCGATTAGATGTATCACTGATACTGCGGATCACAGCGGGGCTGAATTCTTTGAAATGAATTGTAAGGAAGCTTCCCGGATTGCAAAGTGCATTACGGTAGCGGTTATAGACTGCATTTAATAAGATTCAGTCAATGTATGCAAACAGCATTAAATCGTGCTACGCAAAAGCAGACTATGACATATCCTCGCCATAGTCTGCCGTAATTATTTATAATGCCTTATAATCTTCCGCCGCAGAATTCACAGCATCCGTTTGCGTCCGGTATCGCAGGCGCGCCGCAATGCGGGCATATTGCCGATGTCGGTGCTGCAGGCTCCTGTGCAACAGGCTCCTCTACTGCCTCTTCTGCCGGTGCGCTTTCCTCCGCCGGTGCCTCCTCAGGCTCCTCATTTGCATCAAGGTCTGCCAGAGTATGAGTTTCGTCCTTAATCCAAAGCAGGGCTTTCTTTATCTCGTTGCCCATGTCATAGTATTCCTTGTAATCCTCATTCCAGATTGCATTAGGGTCTACCTGTGCAAATACCATGCTGCCTGTAGGCTTCGGAGCGTCGTTTATGCTTCTGTTTCCTGTGCTTACCGAGCTTGGATTAAGCTTAAAATTCATCTCGTTAAAGTACGGATGATTTACCTGCGCTGTGATATAAAAATCATATTCATATTCGTAGCGCGGCGGCACGTAGCTTACATAATGACCGTTCTCATCCTTTTCCTTCTGCTCATCCTTGCTCTCACGTATTTCAAAATCACATCCCGTAATCTGCGAAAAATCAAGTATATCAGGGTTGGCGTCCTCAAGATTTCTTGCTCTTGTTATCGTGAACTTACGTGCATCCTCATCAAATAACACCTTCGTATCCCTGCCCATGCTGCGTGTCACATTAAACACCTTAACAGCATCAAGATTTTCCTTTCTGTATTCGAGCTGACTCTTAATCTCATCAACAGTGCTGCTCCTTCTTTCGCTGAACCACGGTGAAAGCTTCGCTGCGCAGTTCTTGCACAGATTGCCGTCCTCTAACTTCCTGTTTCCTAAAAGACCTATCTTCTCACCGCAGATATCACAATATTTCTTATCAAAAAAGCCCATGTTTTATTCCTCCTGTATTATAAATTGCTTTTTCAGTTCAACTTAAACATTTTCACGTAGCTGCATATTTTTTACGCCCACGGATTTGCGCTTTCCGGCTGTCTTATTCCAACCAAAAGGAACTGCTCCCAAAGATACCACTTGCCATCCTTAGCCTTTCTAAGCTGAACATATCTGTCCGTATCGGCACCGCCGGATGTAATAAAAAGCTTAGCATATCCCTCATTGTCATAGGAATACGGATTTTCCTTTACCGTGATTGTGTAAGGTATTGAAGGCGTATAATCATTTCCCGGAACCGCACCGTTAAAATATGACCTCGGCACATAATCCACGCCGTCCATAAAACGGTCATTTATAAACTGTCTGTCCCTCTGGCTAAGCTCCCTCGGTCCGCTTAAATACTCCAGCATCTTAAGCGACTCTTCCTTATTCTTCGGGTAAGTACAAAGTGCCAAAACCGTAAGCGCCGCCGTATCAAAAGGCGTTGCAAGCGCTGCCTGCGGCAGTGCCTTAAGCTCCTCAAGCGAATCCGGAATCTTAGCAAACGCTATGCTCTCGCTTTTACAGGCTGTCTGCTGCGGATTTGCACCCGGCGTGTTCTGCGTATTTTTAATAACAGCGCTTAAAGCATTTTTAAAAACATCCAGTAATCCCATATCATTTCTCCTCGCTCTATAATTTCAGTCTGTACATGCGGCAGATGCCGCAGCACCATATCTGCTATTGATTAAATATCATCAACTATATGCATTTATCCTGCAAATGACATGCCGTCAAAATACTCTTCAGCCTTTTCGCCGTAAATATATTTCTCCCAGTCCTTTACCTCTACAGGAACTCTTCCGATTCGTCCGTCCGGAAGTAAAAAGTCCGCAAAGCTCTTGTCGTCCGTCCTGTAATACTGCACCTTGAAGCCGTCGCTTATCTGTGCATCACCGATTTCATCTCCGGTCTTGTCAGAAACTATTGTTACCTCTAAAGGCTTAAGCACTTCAAACAAAAGGTAATCATCAAATCTATACCATAATGCGTCTGAAACAGGCATTCCGTTATTGCCTACATTGTAGTATTTATATCCTGTCTTTGTGCTTAAAAGGTCTGTTTTACTGTCCAGAATAAAATCCTTAGGATTTGTAAGCACCTGTACGGTATTTTCATCACTATCTTCCTCTGTTATGTCATGCATACTGCAGCTTATCGCATCAACTCTGGTCGGGTATGCAGCATTCATATCATAAACCGTAATCTGATGGATATCATCATCAAATGCATTTTCAACATATAAGTAGTTACCATTTTCACTATGTACAAGTATCGGATCTATTTTGTATGAATATACTTCATCCTCGTACCATACTGAATTTCCATATATGGTCTGCGTCTTGTACATATCCGGATTTTCATCATAGCGCTGTCCCTCTACCAGAATAACATCCGATACTTCATCGTCATCCAGATCGTAATAGAACTGGTTACCCAGCAGCAATTCGCTACAGTAGCTCTTCGGTACAGCAGTGTATTCATCCTTTACAAGTCCAGGATTATCTTTAAATGTAAGCGTAACAGCAAATGTACCTGCACCGCGCGGCGCAATTTCATATGTGCCGAAAACAAATGTAAGACCGTTGTAATCAAGAACCCACTTTAACTCCGTATCCTGGTCTCTGAAATAATCTTCTATATCAACCGCATATTCAAGTCTGTCGGCATCATAAAAGGTCTGGAGCTGTTCCTTAACAAGTGCAGGCACCTTTGACATATCTGTGACAACATCCGAAAGCTCAAGCTGCTTTCCGGTCTTTGAATCAAAAGTAACTCCGCTGTAAAAATGCTCACTGCGCCTTATGCCTACATATGAATCATCCTCATACAATATACTTAATACATTTGAATCAGCTCTTCTTACCTTTGCATTTTTCTTAATATTAAATGATAAAAAGCTTTCCGGCTCTTCCTCAATCATATATAGTGCATCGCCAAGGCAGGCTGCGTATTCGGCATAATCCTTCTCTCTGAGCTTTTCATTATACTGATTCAGTGAATCGTTAAGCGCTGCATACTCTGTCTCGCTGTCTCCGTCAAGATATACGAACGGGTATGAAGCATATATAAGAATTGTCTCATACTCATCGTTCCAGTTATATGTTGACATAGTACCTCTCTTAAGCGAAAGCACCTCAACCTCATCCGACTCATAAGGCTCGTCAGCAGGTCCGTCATCCACAGGCTCTGCCTCCGTCTTCGTCTCTTCCTCTGTCGGTGCAGCTGTTGTCTCGACCTTGCTCTCCGCAGGCTCCGACGCCGGATTTGTTGTGCCGCCCTCGCCACCGTTTCTGGTGGTCTTTTCACATCCGGTAAATGATAAAACCATAACAAAAGCAAGCAATAATGCCAGATATCTCTTCATTAAAATCTCCCCCTTTATAACTAAGATAATTAATTGCAATAACAAATTGTCAAAATACTTTCATTTATTGCGTTTATATTTTTATATTACACTATTTTTTTATTTTTTGCATCATAAAATATTGATTATTTTACATAAATATAATTCTTTCCATGTACGCGCTTATTACGCCAAAACAGAGGAATTCATGCCAATACCACATTTTACATGATTCTTTCCATGTACACGCTTATTACGCCTGCTCAGCCGGATTTTCAACTAAGAAAGAGGGTGCCTTAAAAGTCATTAGACTTTTGGGACACCCTCAATATCATATTATTCATAAAATAATTTTATGTTACGTACAATTATGCGGTCTTTTCTGCCGGCTTTCAGCAATACTTTAATATGCCTTGCCCCAGTATACCATCTTCTTTGCAGGCTTGCCGCATACAGGACATACATCTGAAATGATCTTCTGTTCAAACGGCATACATCTTGAGGTAACACCTGCGTCCTCTTTTATCTTAAGCTCGCACTCTAAATCGCCGCACCACATCATCTTTATAAAGCCAGGCTTATTTGCTGCGATATCCTTAAACTCTTCATAAGTTGCTGCCTCGTAAGTATTTTCTTCAACATGTGCCTTTGCGCGTGCAAGCATATCAGCCTGCATAGTCTCAAGAATTTCTTTTGTCTTCTCTGCAATTTCATCAAGTGATACAACTGTCTTTTCTCTTGTATCGCGTCTTACGATAACTGCCTGATTCTGCTCGATATCCTTCGGACCTATTTCAACACGCAGCGGAATACCTCTCATCTCCTGCTCGCTGAATTTCCAGCCCGGACTCTTGTCTGTATCATCAGTCTTTACGCGAATGCCTGCTGCCTTAAGCACAGCCTCAAGCTCGGCTGCCTTTTCAAGCACGCCCTCCTTACGCTGCTGAATCGGAATAACCATTACCTGTGTAGGTGCAATTCTCGGTGGAAGCACCAGACCGCTGTCGTCGCCGTGTACCATGATAATTGCGCCGATAATACGTGTTGAAAGTCCCCATGATGTCTCATGCACATACTGGAGCTTGTTGTCCTTGTCTGAGTACTGTATGTCAAATGCCTTTGCAAAGCCGTCACCAAAGTAATGGCTTGTGCCCGACTGCAGCGCCTTGCCGTCATGCATAAGCGCCTCGATTGTATACGTTGCCTCAGCACCCGCAAACTTCTCCTTGTCAGTCTTCTGACCCTTGATTACCGGAATAGCAAGCACCTCTTCGCAGAAATCAGCGTATACATTTAACATCTGCTTTGTACGTGCTATTGCCTCCTCGGCTGTAGCATGAATTGTATGACCCTCCTGCCATAAAAATTCTGCCGAGCGAAGGAATGGTCTTGTGGTCTTCTCCCATCTCATAACAGAGCACCACTGGTTATACACCTTCGGCAAATCCCTGTAGGACTGAACAATCTTTGAGAAGAAATCACAGAATAATGTCTCTGATGTAGGACGAATGCACAGACGCTCCTGCAATGTCTCAAGACCTCCCTGCGTAACCCACGCAACCTCAGGCGCAAAGCCCTCAACATGGTCCTTTTCCTTCTGAAGAAGGCTCTCAGGAATAAGCATCGGCATATATACATTCTCAACGCCTGTAGCCTTAAAGCGCGCATCCAGCTCCTTCTGGATATTTTCCCAGATAGCGTATCCGTCAGGTCTGATAATCATACAGCCCTTTACACCTGAATAATCAACAAGCTCTGCCCGAAGTACAACGTCCGTGTACCACTGGGCAAAATCTTCACTCATTGAAGTGATGGATTCAACTAATTTTTTTTCCTTTGCCATAACTAAAACTCCTTTTTTATTTACTGAGCAATTGCCAGATTGTTTTTTAAATATTGAATAAATATTATATCCTCGCAAGCTCCCTAAAGAAGTCACTTGCTGAGGATATAATATTTATTCAATTCAAAGTAACAATCAATGCAATTGCTGATTAATAAGCCGTCGCGGGGCTTTTGTTTCTTCGATTAAAATAAAAAAATCCCCTGCGTTTACGCAAGGGACCGAAAAACCGGTGGTACCACCCTAATTGAAGCTTCAGTAAAGCTCCCTCTCATCACGCCGTTAACGCCGGGCTACGCCGTACTTTCATACGGTGCTCCGAGGCAGGTTCAATGCTGCTTCATACCAATCTTCCACCAACGATTAGCTCTCTGTGCTGAACGCTCACATCTACTGGCCCTCTTCAACGCAAAATCATGTAATGCAAGTATTATAATATAGAGTTTGGAATTTTGCAAGGGGAAACCATCTAAGTTTTGCCCTTTGCGACAGTAATATACGCTAACGCCCACTACAACATAAGCTTTTTCCTTGCCTTTTGTGTTACCATTCATCGTTATATGCGCCAACTCGCTCACTAAAACTTAAGCTTCTTCCTTGCCTTTTTTGTTACCGTTCATCGTTATATACGCCAACTCGCTCACTAAAACTTAAGCTTCTTCCTTGCCTTTTGTGTTACCGTTCATCGTTATATACGCCAACTCGCTCACTAAAACTTAAGCTTCTTCCTTGCCTTTTGTGTTACCGTTCATTGTAATATACGCCAGCGCACCCACTACAACAACTGCATAAACCGCCGCTATCGCAGGCGGACTGAGCAGCAAAACAATCGCTGAAAGAATCAGCCTGGATGCGATATCGCCAAGCTGAAAATATGTAGTCATTCCGCCAAAGGCTGTTGCAAGCATTCCTTCCTCAAGGTTATTGAAAATAATTGCACCCATTTTGGGGTCGATGCAGCCGGTCCAGAAGCTGGCAAAAAACATTGCCGGCAGTACAATATATATGTTCTGCAAAACAATTCCAAGCAGAAGGACTGCTGTTATCAGAAGAACTATTTGCAAAGCTTTCCTCAGACTTATCTTTTTAAGTAGGGATATCGTTAATGCACTGCCCACAATTCTTCCTGCAGGCTCGCACATTGCCAGCATTGAAATGGTTATCGCCGGGTTGATGATACAAAAGCCCGGATTGTCCGCCATGCACAGCACTGCCACAGGCGTAACTATTGCCAGCCCGGCATTTAACACAGGGATTACCGCCAGCGTATCCCTTATTTCTGACATTTGCCACAACCTGCTTATCGCACTGCCAAGCTCTTTTCTAAGCGACCCTATGCTTATTTTATCAGGCTTTGAAAAAGCATCGCTATCGCTGCAATATATTAAAAACTCCTTCCTCGCACCGATAATTATAAGCATGCTTATTAAAAATGATGCAGCATCTATCAGTGCAAGCTTTGAAAAAGACAAATATAATATCATTACTCCGCCAAATGCTTTAAACAAAATATTCAGCGTCAGCATAAATGACTGTCTGAATGCCATGACCTCTTCACGTATTTCATCCCTGACCATTCTGTTGCTTATAGGATAATAAAGCCCGTTTTCATACTGTCCGGCACAATCCGAGATAAAATTAAACAGACTGACCGCTGCAACAATAAGCAGGCTCGGCGAAAATTCCATAATACATGCAATAATTACGTAAATTATAATTCTTAAAATCAGCGTGCCGGTTATGGCCTCGTACCGTCTGCGGGTTCTGTCTGCCAGATATCCTAAAACAAATGATGATAGTATTGGCAGTATCTCCGACAGATTGATAATCGACACTGCCAGATTACTTCTGTCTAACTGCAGGACATAATTAAGCAACGCAAGATAATAAAGAATATCGCCGAAATTTGATATTATATCTGCAAGCAGTATTTTAACATATAATGGTGTTTTTAATGCTTCCTTCAAATGTGTCTTTTCTCCCTATAATTTTCAAGCTTTTACTTCATCACAGACTTGTACTTATGAATATTTTCTTTTCTATTTTAAAGCAGCAAGCGTATTAAATCAATGCTTTTTTACAATTCATATCTCTCACGGCTCCTCCACTAAACTTCTGAATTGCTGCTTTTGATAAATATTACACTACATTTCTCTCTATTGTCAACCAATATATATTATTGTGGTTGACAATTCAGCGCATGTCCGATATAATTTGTTCAGTCGCAACAGAAATGATAAATCTGATGCAATATATCATTAACGAAAGAGGTTTTATTATGTCTTCAAATTCTTTATCAGACACAAAAATGCTTAATACACGTTCCCTTGTCACAGCCGCACTGTTTGCAGCGCTGCTCTGCATTGCCGCATATATCAGCATTCCACTGCCGATTCCGGGAAGTCCGCATATCACGCTTCTAAACTTTGTTATTCTGCTGATTGCGCTTTTGTTCCCTTTGCCGATTGCATTTATGACAATACTGGTGTGGATGCTTTTAGGCGTCATCGGACTGCCTGTATTTATCGGCGGCGGAGCAGGCTACGGATACCTTCTAAATATGTGGGGCGGATACACGCTTTCCTTCCTCGTTATCGCCATTGTTCTTCCGCTTATAAGAGGCAGAAAATACAACCGTATAAGATATACGATTGCAGCAATAGCGGGTGCATTGTTAATTGATTTTCTTGGAATGATATATTTGAAGGCCATGGGAAATCTACCTTGGAAGGCAGCATTCCTGACAGGCTTTGTTCCATTTCTGCCACTTGATTTATTAAAAGCCTTTATTGCGGCTCAGATAGTGCCGGCATTTAAAAAGGTATTGCCTGAGAAGATGTAGATGCTTACTCAAAGCCTTTATTGCGGCTCAGATAGTGCCGGCATTTAAAAAGGTATTGCCTGAGAAGATGTAGATGCTTAAAGATATATAGATGAACCGGGCGGCGCCGGCAAAGGTATTGCAATAATACCTTCTTATCCGGCGCCGCCCGAAAATGTTGTTCTGTCTTTTGTCTTAATGCAGATTATACTGTCTGCAAAAGTGCAAGTTCCTTAACCTCCTCTAAAGATAATTTTGCAGCCTGTGCAATCTGCTCAAAGGATAATACGTTCATTACAATGAGCTGCTGTGCAAATTCTATTTTTGCTTCACTTACAGCCTCACTTACTGCTTCCCTCACAATCTCTTCAACTATCTCACTCATTTTATCGGCTCCTTTCGTATTCTGTTTGTAAGGTCTTACGCTGTCAGCAAGGACATCCATGTACATATCTTCGGGGTCATAGCACGAAAAATCATGCATAAGCCTGCCAATGTCCGAATCGCCGCGGTATGCGCCGTTTACATACAAAATGTGCTGTCCCTCGCCAAACAGTTCATCTGTCGCCAGATTCACTCTTTCTATCGGATATACCGGTCTGCCAAGCCCGAATATATCCTCCTCTGTAATGAATATAACATATGTATCCGGAAGCTCGCTAAAATCCTGCCCTTCCTTCAAATTCTCAATATCCAGCGCACTGGAATGATATCTGGCTCTGTATTTTCCTGCGCCAAGTCTTCCCCTTTGTATCTCTAGATTATATAATTTTCCGTTATCATCCGTACATAATACATCAAGGCACAATGATCTTGCCCCGGCAAGCCGCTTTAAATCCTCCTGGGTTCGAACCTTTGTAATCTTCAAATCCGGCTTTCCGGTGATAATGCACAGCACCCTCTGTGCAAGCAAAACATTGTCCTTAAAAATGCATCTCATCAGCTCGTCGTCAATAGGTCTGAGTCTCTTAAGCTTCTGTAGTTTATCTTCATCTCTTATGTAAAGGTGTTTTCCAGCAGCTCTGTTCATACTGCCTCCTTTCAACTGTCAAACACCAAGTACGTTCCCTATAATATAATAATACTACTTTATCTTTACCTTAACAAGTAAGATTTGTATTTAGATTACTGCCAATATACTTCACCCGGCATCCACGTATGGCAGAATAATATGAGCAGTCTGAACATCATTTAATTTACCGCCAATATGCTGCATCCTGCACATTTGCATTATTGTTTTTCCCTCCGCAATACATATCCATCAGCTCTTTTATTATGATAAACCCCACCGGGCCAAGGATAGCTCCTGCAATTCCAAACAATCTGAAGCCGATATATATTGAAACCAGGGTTTCAAGCGAGCCTATGCCTATGCCGTTTCCTATGAGCTTTGCCTCAAGAAATTCGCGCATGAAATAACATATTATATAAATAGTCATTACAATCGCTGCCCTGTAATAGCTGCCTGCAAAGCACAAATATATAATCCATGGAATAAAGACCGTGCCGGTGCCGAATATCGGCAGCAAATCCACAAAGCCTATGCCTATTCCAAAAAGCACTGAGTATCTGCTGCCTAAAATCATAAGACCTAAAGTACTTATAATGCTTGTGAACACCAGTATTGTAAGCTGTGTTCCCAAAAATGAAATTGCCACACTAAGAAGCCTTGAGGATATTCTGTCTATTTCCTGCCTGAAGGCGGATGTATTTCTCCATCTTCTGATGCGTTCCCATGAAGACGAGCACAATACAGTGGCTATAATAATTATTATTAACACGGCAATTCCATTAAAAATGCAGCTTATGACAGGAATACTGTTGCCTAAAAAATAATTCATTGAACTTTCCTGCGCCTTCGCCGCTATTAATTCATATCTGCTGTCAAGCCAGTAATATATTGTTCCATCCTCTATTCCGCAGACAGAATCCAGCCTGCAGCATATATCACTTATAATTTTGCAAATCTTTTCTATGAGGGACGGTGCGAAATTTATAAAATTTGATATCTGCGATAAGAGTATGCCTCCCACAAGCCACAATCCGAGCATTATTGCAGCAAGCCAGAACAAAAGCACAGCAAATGCACATGCCGAAGTGGGCAAATGACTTATCCTGTTTAATTTTTTTATCTGGGGCTTCAATAGTAATGATATCCAGTATGCCATTAGAAAAGGCAGCACAAGCGGAAGCAGAAATTTTAAGCTTATATAGACTCCGGTTAAAACCGACAAAAATGTTAGAAATTTTCTTTTCCTGTCCATCATCTTCCTGCCTCCTGCATTACTTAATTAAAGCAGAAGATGTCCTTGTCTTATCAGACAAAGACACCCTCTCTTACGCTTTAGTTTATCCAGAATAACAGAAATGATACATGGTACAAGCTGTTACTATGCATTTACTCCGTAAATAACCTCGTTCATCAGCTCTTTTCCCTCTTCGAGATTTTTTGCATTTTCCAGCGTAACTATTGCTATTGCCCTCAGTGCTTCCTTTGTGAAAAATGCCTGATGTGAGGTTATTATTACATTCGGGAAGGACATCAGTCTTGCGATAACGTCATCCTTTACAGGCTCGTCAGAATGGTCCTCATAGAATAAATCATCCTCTTCCTCATACACATCAAACGCTACTCCGGCAAATGTATCCCCGCTCTTTAACTCTTCTATTACCGCCGCAGTATCAATAAGTGCGCCTCT
Organism: Lachnospiraceae bacterium; assembly: GCA_017442865.1. Classification (GTDB taxonomy): domain Bacteria; phylum Bacillota; class Clostridia; order Lachnospirales; family Lachnospiraceae; genus JAFRXK01. Next base: position 40,242 of record JAFRXK010000013.1, read on the forward strand.
GGATGTGTTCACAAGATATACTCCCTGCTTCATCTTTTTAATAGATGTCTCGTCTATTATATGATAGGTCTCCTTTGTCAGAGGACAGTGCAGGCTGATAACGTCGGAACGCTCTAACAGTTCGTCAAGCTCCACATAATCAATATCAAGTGAATTATCAGGGTACACATCATACGCCAGCACATGCATTCCAAAGCCCTTAAGAATCCTTATCATTGCCCTTCCTATTTTACCTGTTCCGACAACTCCGGCGGTCTTTCCATGCAGGTCTGTGCCCATAAGTCCCTGTATGTTCATATTAAATTCTCTTGTCCTTACATACGCCCTGTGCGTCTTTCTGTTGACTGAAAGCAAAAGCGCCATAGCAAACTCTGCCACTGCCTCAGGAGAATAGCTCGGCACTCTCATCACACGAAGCTTTCCCTTTGCCGCCTTTAAATCAACATTATTATAACCTGCCGAACGCAGCAGTATCGCCTTTATGCCCATCTCATACAGCCTGTCAATTATATCTGCATTTACTTCATCATTTACAAATACACATACTGCATCACATCCCTGAGCCATAATAATACTGTGCTCATTCAAAAGCTCCTCAATAAATCTCACCTCATAGCCATATTCCTTTGAAAGAGGCTCAAAAAACATTCTGTCATAAGGTTTTGTCCCATAAAATGCAATCTTCATATATCCCTCCGTACATTCATCATATTAATGATGTCCGGGTCAAAGCTAATTCTGACCCTGAAATCATTTCAATTTAACTTTATCAGAACATCTGTCCTTTTTCAACAACTCAGAAATATTTTGCACAGATATATGCCAATTAATACATTTAAAAAGTTAATTGCAAATATATAAGAAATAATATATATTGATGTTGGAGTGAGATTAATTTAAGGAGGATTCGTTATGGTAAGCAATTTAACAATAGCCGGAATCGTAACTACACTTTTAATAACACTGCTTCTGCCGATTATATTAATAATCATCTGGTCATTAAAAAATAAAGGCAAAAGAACCTGGTCGGCGTGGCTTTTCGGAGCCCTCGGATTTTTTATAATGCAGCTTCTTATCAGGGTTCCTCTTTTGAGCCTGCTTGCGACCACAGACGGATATATGGATTTTATCAAAAATCATTACATAATTTACTGCCTTGCGCTTGCATTTACCGCAGGCCTGTTTGAGGTAATCGCAAGATACGCCGTTGCAAAAATAATGCGTAAGGACCTTACATACGAAAGAGGTATTGCTGCCGGACTCGGACACGGCGGCATAGAATCAATGCTTCTGATAGGCATGACGTACTTAAATAATTTATTATATGCCTTAATGATAAATACCAACAGCTTCGATACAATAGTAAATCAGGCAAATGAAGCAGGAGTCGACACGGCAGGTCTGCTTGAGGTTAAGACGCAGCTTATTGAAAGCTCTTCCTCCCTGTTCTTCCTCGCCGGCTTTGAAAGAATCCTTACGATTGTTTTCCATGTCGCAATGTCACTTTTGGTGTGCTATTTTGTAGCGAAGAAAAAGACATGGCTTGGCATTATTCTTTGCCTTGCGCTTCATACCCTGGTTGATTTTATATCTTCCGTAGTAAGCGGTCTTGGCAGCGAGTATCTTGGCAACAGGATATCACAGAACACATCCTACATCATTATCTATTCTTTGCTTGCCGTGATTGCCATCGGTTCAACAATACTGATAAGGCATATCCGAAGGGAATGGAAGGATAATAAAGCGGCAATTTAAAATATCATAAAAAATAAAGGGGCTGTCGCAAAATAAGAGATTTTAAATCATCTTATTGCACGACGCCTCTTTTATTATTCCTACCCAACAAAGAATATGCGGCTCACAACAAATATGAACCGCACATCTTTTTTCTCAACCTGTAATTATATTCAATATCTCCTGCGGCGTCTCGACTATATAATCCGCACCGCACTCTTCAAGCACCTGTCTGCTGCGAAAGCCCCAGCACACGCCTATAAAGGTCATGCCGGCGTTCTTACCGGTTGCAGCGTCCGTCTGAGAATCGCCTATATACACTGTCCTCTCAGGAGATACACCCATTAAATCTGCAAGGTAAAGCGCTCCCGCCGGATCAGGCTTTCTCGGATAGCCTGTGCCCTCTCCAAGCACCTTAACAAACACTCTTTGCCCTGCGGTCTTAAGTCCGCTCTGCCCGTCTGTGCTGCAGCCTGTCTGCTGCACGCTCTGCCCATCTGTGCTGCAGCCTGTCTGCTGCACGCTTGGCACCTCGGACGCACAACTGTCTGTCATCTGCTGTCTGTCCTGCTCATCTTCAAAATGCATCTCAATAAGCCTGTTGGCATAATCGTTGCGCTTATTTGTATTGACCGCCATCTTAATATGTCTTGCAGAAAGCTCCCTTACAAGCTCCTTAATACCCTCATAGGCAGCGGTTCTGTTCGCATAGCATTTTTCATAGCTCTCCACAAATTTATCATAAGCCTTTGCAAGAAGTGCATCTGTTCTAAGCTCGTCCGGTATACATCTTTCCAGCAGAACCTTAAAGCCGTTGCCGACCCTTGCCATCGCCTGCTCCACTGATACACATTCAAGCCCCAGCGAAAGCATTGCCGCATTCACGGCATCGGCTATGTCTTCAATCGTATTTAGCAGCGTACCATCCAGGTCAAATATAACAGCATCAAAACTCATAATTAATTCATCTTAACCTTTCTTGGCGCTAACATTCTGATGGCATCTATCATCTCTTCATTCGGCTCAAATAATATCTTTGTGCCGCCGCCGAGCACTAAGGTATAAATCCTGTCCTCATGCGCTCTTGTCGTGAAATCCTTCACCTTATAATTCTGATAAGCTCTTGCATCCTCATGGTTTCTGCCCTTGAACATAAGCTCCATTGCCTGCAGGTCTGTTCTGTATACAGTCTTTCTTGCTGCCTTTGACATAATCTTGTCTATAACAAGCTCGCCGTTCTGATAAATGTACTCGTATTCAAGGTCCCATCTTCTTACCAGAAAATAAACACCGAAGCCGAGCGCTGTCGCAATAATAAGAATGAACGGATTTGCAAATAAAAGTCCGAGCAGGACAATCAGCACCTCAATAACAATGAGTGCAACCTTCGCTAAAAGCAGATAAAACGGTGTAACTCTTTTTACCATATACTCAACATACGTATCTCCCATAATAAGGCCTCCATAATTCATAATTAACTCTTATAATTATATCTAATATGAACATATATTTCAATGAAATTTTTATTAAACTCTGACTTGCTTATTGACGAAAACTTTGAATAATAATAAAATATAAGAAACTTTTTATTCAGATATTGAGATGATAATCTCAAATTCAGGTCATTATGCCTAAACACAGCCTGCAGCCATGATTATCATGCCGAATATCAGAAGGATTCTATTATGTTAAACCTGCAAATCACGCAGTTATGTCACCATTTTATAAATGAATATGTTGCCGAAGGCAGCGTATGTATTGACGCCACTGCAGGCAACGGATACGACACCGCATTTTTGTGCAGTCTTGTTGGAGATAGCGGTCATGTGCTTGCGTTTGATATCCAGCAGAAGGCACTTGATAATACTGCCGCCCGCCTATTAAAGCTTGGACTTTCAGACAGGGCAGAAATAATACGCGACAGCCACTGTAACATGCATAAATATACGCCTGAAGCAAGTGTTGACTGCATAGTATTTAATTTCGGGTATCTTCCCGACGGCGACCATTCCGTCTGCACTCACGCAGACACAAGCGTGGCTGCAATAAATACGGCCCTGAGCCTGCTAAAAAAGGGCGGACTATTAAGCCTGTGCGTATACAGCGGTGGCGACACCGGCTTTGAAGAAAAGACTGCCATTTTAAATTTTGTCAAGGGACTAAGTCAAAAGCAATATACTGTTTTACGCATTGATTATTATAACAAATCAAACAACCCGCCTATGCCCGTTATGATTATAAAATTATAATTTTATATAAATAATTCAGCAAAAACATTGATAAGTTTTGATTATCATGGTAAAGTAATGAGAATACAGACATTTGATTTGATACATACAGAAGGGAGCAATTTAAATGACTGATAATATTAATAAAACATATGATGAAGATAAATTTAATAAATTAGTTGAGTATTCCAGAAGGTCAGGTACTATTGACCAGAGTCTTTACGCAGAATATGACGTTAAACGAGGCTTAAGAGAGTCAAACGGCAAGGGCGTGCTTACAGGTCTTACAGAGATATCTGATGTTGTTGCGTTTAAGACTGTGCTCGGAAGGACAATTCCCGACGAGGGAAGCCTTTTTTATCAGGGCTACAATATAAATGATCTTGTTGAAGGCTTTGCCGACAGACGCTACGGCTTTGAGGAGATTACATACCTTCTTCTTTTCGGCAAGCTCCCTACAAGAGAGCAGCTTGACGATTTTGTGCTGCTGCTTGACGATTACAGAGCTCTCCCTGACATGTTCGTGCGTGACATTATCATGAAGGCGCCAAACAACAACATGATGAACGTGCTTCAGCGTGGCGTGCTTACACTTTACTCGTATGACGAGAATCCTGACGATACAACCGTCGAGAATGTACTTAAGCAGTCGCTTCACCTTATAGCAAAGTTCCCGCTGATTTCGGTATACGGTTATCAGACCTATCGTCATTATTTCCTTGACCAGAGTCTTATAATAAGAAATCCTCAGCGCGGACTTTCCTCGGCAGAGAATCTTTTAAGAATTCTCCGTTCAGACGGCAAGTACACCGAGCTTGAGGCAAAGGTTTTGGATGTCGCACTTGTGCTTCATGCAGACCACGGCGGCGGAAACAACTCAACCTTTACAACTCACGTTGTATCCTCTACGGGAACCGACACCTATTCAGCAATAGCCGCTTCGCTCGGCTCTCTTAAAGGACCGAGACACGGCGGTGCAAATATAAAGGTTCAGCAGATGTTTGCCGACATCAAGGAAAATGTCCAGGACTGGACAAATGAAGACGAGCTTTCAGAATATCTTCTTAAAATACTTCACAAGGAAGCATTTGACCGCAAGGGTCTTATTTATGGTATGGGTCATGCCGTTTATACATTGTCAGACCCTAGAGAGGTAATTCTTAAGAAGTATGCGCGTTCACTTGCCGAGGCAAAGGGCCGCATGGAGGAATTTGAGCTTTACGACCGTGTTGAAAGACTTGCTTCAACACTTGTTATGCAGGAGAAGACCCTGTTCAAGAACATTTGTGCAAACGTTGATTTCTACAGCGGTTTCGTATACAATATGCTTGGTCTTCCGGATGAGCTTTTCACTCCGTTGTTTGCAATTTCACGTATATCGGGCTGGTGCGCGCACCGCATGGAGGAGATAGTAAACTCCGGCAAGATTATAAGACCTGCCTACAAATATGTAGGTCATCATGTGCCTTACATCGCTATTGACGAAAGAACCGATCCTACGATATAGACATTATACGGTTATTCTTTATTTGTATCTGTGGATGACCGTTTTACGAGGTATTTTTAATGAAAAACATTGCTATAGTTACTGACAGCAACAGCGGCATTACACAAAAAGAGGCTGAACTGCTCGGTATAAATGTACTGCCCATGCCTTTTTTTATTGACGGCGAATTATATTTTGAAGATATAAATCTCACTCAGGACGAATTTTATAAAATGCTTGAAAATGATGCCGATATTTCCACCTCACAGCCTTCACCGGGCGAGGTAATGGATTTGTGGGATAAGCTCCTTGATGAATACATGCAGGTGTTATATATTCCGATGTCTAGCGGTCTTAGCAGCTCCTACAGCACAGCCGCCATGCTTGCCGAGGATGATTACGAGGGCAGGGTATTTGTTGTCAACAACCAGCGAATATCGGTAACACAGAAGCTTGCCGTGCTGGACTCAATCGAGCTGTCAAAAAAAGGCTATGACGGCGACGCCATAAAAAAGATTCTGGAAGCATCCAAATTTGACTCAAGCATATATATCACTCTTGAGACCCTGAAATATTTAAAGAAGGGCGGCAGAATCACACCTGCTGCCGCTACCCTCGGAACGCTTTTAAATATCAAGCCTGTGCTTCAGATACAGGGTGAAAAGCTTGATTCCTTTGCCAAGTCGCGCGGAAAAAAAGCCGCAAAGAAAATTATGCTTGAAGCTATTGAGCGTGATATAAATGAGCGCTTCAGCGAGGCCTATAAAAACGGTTATTTAAAGATTGCTGCCGCATATACAGGCAGCCGTGAGGATGCTGATGAATGGCTTGAAGAGATAAAGTCTCATTATCCTGATGCTGATGTTTTTATGGATCCGCTTTCACTCAGCGTTTCATGTCATATAGGAAGCGGAGCTATTGCAATTGCCTGCTCCGAGCTTCCGAAGGAATTACGTTAAGACAGTTATTTTATTAATTAAAGTGGCTCTAAACCTTACCTCCAGGTAAAGTTTAGAGCCTTAAAAATATCCCACACAACATAGTTTTTACCTTGTTGTGTGGGACTTTTTAATTGTTATACCAATTCAAAATTCTGCTGCGGAAAATCATTTTGTCATATAAGCACTAATCTGTACTTTCTGTTGTCCGCAAGCTCAATACTGCCTCAAATTAATAACCTAATACCGCAAAAGCGTCATCTGCGCCAAAGTCGATATCATTGTCGATAGCAGGTGTCTCAGGCTGTGTCTCAGGTGCAACAGTATTTCCCTTGAGCTCAATCCAGTTAATTGCATAACCGGCTGCTCCTGCTGCTTCAAGCTTCAACTCATGATTTCCGGCTGTAAGGTATACTGTCGGGCTCTCAAATGTCTGGAATGAAGCAAATGAGCCTGTGCTCTCTATATCGACTGTTGTTATTAATGCTCCATCAACATATACATTAACCTTCTTTGTTCCAGCGTACTTAATAGATGCTCTTATATCTACCTTGTAGCTGCCGCTTCCGGTTGTTGTTATATTGTAGATTGCGCTGTCTCCCTTTGCAAAGCCTGTGATATACTGTGAATCCTCATATGTCTTTGTTCCAATTGAAACACCGCCTGTCACGCTTGCAAAATCCTCTGCCTCAATATGTACTGTTTCTGTCGGTCCCTGTGGCAAGGTTTCCGGCTGTGTCTCAGGTGCTTCAGTATTTCCCTTGAGCTCAATCCAATTGATTGCATAGCCGGCTGCTCCTGCTGCCTCAAGCTTTAATGTATGGTTTCCTGCTGTAAGGTAAACCTGCTCGCCCTCGAAGGTCTGGAAGGTTGCAAATGAGCCTGTGCTTTCAATATTTACTGTTGTTGCAAGCACTCCATCTACATATACGTTTACTGTCTTTGTTCCTGCATACTTAATTGATGCCCTTATATCAACTGCATATTCACCGCTGCCTGCAACTGTTACGTTGTAGGTTGCGCTGTCTCCCTTTGCAAAGCCTGTGATATACTGTGAGTCCTCATACTTTTTGGTTCCTACAGCTACACCGCCTGTCACGCTCGCAAAATCCTCTGCCTCAATATGAACTGTTGTTGTCGTTCCCTGTGGCTGTGTTTCCGGCTGTGTTTCAGGTGCTGATGCGCCCTTTAACTCTATCCAGTTGATTGCGTAGCCGGCTGCTCCCGCTGCCTCAAGCTTTAATGTATGATTTCCTGCCGCAAGGTATATTACCGGACTCTCGAAAGTCTGGAATGAAGCAAATGAACCTGTACTCTCAATGTCAACTGTTGTTGCAAGTGTTCCGTCTACATATACATTAACCTTCTTGGTTCCTGCATACTTAATTGATGCCCTTAAATCTACCGTACATGTGCCGCCATCTGTGACTGTTACATTATAGGTTGCGCTGTCTCCCTTTGCAAAGCCTGTGATATACTGTGAATCTTCATATCTCTTTGTTCCGACTGAAACACCGCCTGTCACGCTTGCATAATCCTCTGCCTCAATATGAATTGTTGTAAGTGCTCCCGGTGCCTGTGTTTCAGGCTGTGTCTGCGGCTGGGTCTCAGGCTGTGTCTGCGGCTGAGTTTCAGGCTGTGTCTGCGGCTGAGTTTCAGGCTGTGTCTGTGGCTGAGTCTCAGGCTGTGTCTGCGGCTGGGTTTCCGGCTCATCCTGTACATTATTCAGTACATAGCTTGCCTGTGCAACGCCGGATGTAAGCATTCCCTTCTTATAAGCGACAGCCTTAAGAGTTGCTGACTGTCTAAGCTTTAATCCAGGCACATAAAGCAGTGAATTTTCATTAGGTGTAGAGCCGTCTAAGGTATATCTGATTTCAACGCCCTTTGTTGCACTTGTTATTGCAATCGTCTGTGCGCCTTCATATGTTCCTGACGGAAGGCTGAATACAGGATCTGCAACCCTTGCTGCCTCGTAAACGCCAATTTCCCAAAGTGAATAACCATAATTTAATGCTCTCTTAACGCCCTGAAGCTTTACATAACGGGCTGAAACCGCATCAATAGTTATGACTTCCTCTCCGCCTCTGCCATTATTCTTTTCATAAACTGTAGTCCAGTTATTATTATCTGTTGAAACCTGAATGTTATAAGCTGTAGCATATGATGCTTCCCAGTCAAGAGTTATCTTGTTAATTGCATAAACCTGACCAAGGTCTACAACTGCCCATTCATTATCTGTGAAACCGGATGACCATCTTGTATTGTGAAGTCCGTCTACCATAAGGTTTCCGTTTGTTCCGCCATCCTCATATGATGAAACTGTTACATTCTTCTGGAATGCAAGGTTTACATCATAAGAAATTTCCGTACCGCCTATTACAATTGTACTTGATGCGGTTGTTGAATCAATATATCCGTCTTTAACTGCGATTGCCTTAACAACTGTATCGCTTGATACCGCAAACATGCCGTCATAAACCTTTGATGACCTTGTAGGTGTTGAACCATCTGTCGTGTAGTAGATAACCGAGCCTGCTGTAGGAGCAGAAATCTCAACAAACTGTGTATCATCATATGTTCCTGAAGGTACTGAAATAACAGGTGTTGCAGTCTGTGCAATTTCAAAGTGTCCGTTTTCAGATACTTCAAAATCAACCAGTGCCTTTGAGCCGATTACTGCCGAACCTACCTCTCCGTTTGCATTTCTGAAACGGACTGTCTTTGTTTCATTTGTAGGATTCCATACAACCGCCGTATATTTGCCTGTATTGTTGTTGTGGTATACAGAAGCACACACATCACCGGTTGCAACAATATTTTCAGTTCTTACGCCAAGCTTAAGCATACTGTTGATAAACCAGTATGTAAGCGCTGTATCAGTTCTCTGTACAGCTGATACGTTATTATTGAACTTTGAAAGCGCAAGCTGCGGATTTGTCTGTGACAGGAACGGCCATGCAATGTGCTGCCAGCCTGTATCCGTCTGAGGATATGTATCCAGAAGCTGTCTGATTTCTGCCTCTGTCTTTCCTGCTGCCCTGTCATGAGCCTCTGCCTTCTGCATAGCAATATCTGTCTCTGCAAGTAAAGCTGCATAAATGTCTGCCGCTCTCTGCTGGTTCTCGCCATAGTATGTAAGGTATTCTGAAATAGGAAGCCACTGAATACCGTAAATGTAAAGCGGCTGTCCGCCGAAGAATGTACCATAGAAGTTAATACCGCCGTAAACCTGTCCGACTACCTCATATGGCCAGTCATCTATCCAGTTCTCTAAATCATAGTCAAACCAGTATTCCTTTACCGCATCCATTTCATTTGTAAAACCAAAGATACCTGCATCGCGGTAAGAATCGTTCTGAGTTAATACGCCCCATAAGTAGAGTGATACCCAGCTGAATAACGACTCACTTGCCGACTCCTGGTTGTTACCTGAATCATTGTCTGCGTAACCGCCTGCCCATGAATGTCCTTCATACAAATCATAGCTTCTGAATCTGCAGTAATCCGGATCATTGTCTGATGGATTTGCATAATCTCTGATAAGCAGCTCAATCATTGATTTATAATCATTGTAGAATTCTGCGTCATATGTTGCCAATACTGTAGCGGCAAACATGAAGTAACCATATGTGAAATGGTGGTCACAAATAGCAGTATTTGCGCCGAACTCACTCTGAAGATAATAAAGTGTGCCCCACTTCTCATCATAAATGAAGTAACATGGATCATTTTCGCCGTCATATGTAAACCAGTTCACAAGAATCTTCTTCATTCTTGCTAAGAATACATCCCTAAGCTCCGTCTCACCAATCTGGTCTGCCATAAGCACGCCCATGCCGAGAGGATGAAGGTTTTTGCCCTCCCAGTAAGCATCTGCTGCAGGATTAAGATTCTTTGTTGCATCATCCAGTATGCCAAGATAAGAAAGGAGGTCGTTGCTGTTAAACTCTGCATTGTCCGGCTTTGAGAATATAGGAACAAGACCGGCAAATGTATCTGTTGTTGTAAAGAGATTTCCGATAACAGCCTTTAAATCACCTCTTACAGACTTGTAAGTTGCGAATGAATTGTTATCAGCCGTTGAATCCTTCCACTGATGAGGAAGTAAGCACTGTATTGTCTGGTTTGAGAAGCCGCCTCTCTTAACCTGTGTTGTTACCTGATAATTAACGGTAATATTTGAATATGACTCATCATAGTTATATGTAACGCTTGTGTCGCTGACAAAAGCATAACCATGCTGATAGAAAGTATTAAGCTGGCTCTTGTCTGTCATTGAACCGATTGACATATAGCCGCCTGCTGCCGGGAATATAACCTTTACATAGCTTCCCATCTGCTTAAATACTGTTCCTGCCGGTACTGTAATACAATAATAGCTTGTTGAATTCTTTGTCTTTTCTTTATTGTCTGTATCAATTACCTCAATACCGATATGGTCTGCTGTAATCGTTGTATTGCCATTTGTAAATAAATCATTGTTGTTGTCACCAAAAATTCTTGTTATTGATGAACCTGAAATAAATGCTGACATTCCGTTAGGGAACTCAGTAAAGATATAAGGTGAACCCTTTACAAAGGTTGATTTCATCTGTATACCGTTCTTGTCCTTCAAATCAAGATTAACGGCATAATCACTATAACCTGAAACTATATCACATGCCGTAAGCGCATCTAAATTCTCAGGCATAATTGTAAGATCCGGTACAGTCTCAGACTGCACTGAAATATTGACATCCGTAGGTCCCGGTGTAGGAAGCCATCCGTCTGTTGCCGTAAGAACAGAAAGACCCTTTGTTGAATACTTTGCCTTAAGAGGCAGAATACATGCAAGATTACCGAACTTGTTGATAACCGAAGACTGCCACCAGTCATTTGACTCAATCGGTACTGTAATATTATCTGCAGCATATGTAGGAAGCTTTGCCTTCTCTAAATACATAGCCTGTGTTACATATGAACCCTTGCCGTTTGATGAATTAATTATCTGCATCTCCGGAAGCGGCTCAATATCGTGAGTTACAATCGGATCACCGTTTCTGTAAGGATAAACCTCTAACTCTGAAATAGAAAAACCACTGCCGTTTTCAACTCTGGTATATCCATACACTCTGACGTATCTTGCCTGATTGTGCAATTCAATATTTGCAACAGCCTGTCCGTATCCCTTTAACTGGCGATATACCGTTGTCCAGCTTGCATTGTCTGTTGAAACCTGAAGGTCGTAAATCTTACCTGCATCATTTGTCCAGTTAATGATTACACGTCCTATAGTGTAATTTGCACCAAGGTCAACTGTAATCGACTGCTTATCAGCCTCTCCTGATGTCCATGATGTATTTGCCTTGCCGTCAACAGCATTTGAAGCAAGAACGTTTGTCTGGTTGATAACACCGTTTGCATCATACATCCACCAGACATCTCTTAAAGAAGATGCTGTTGCTGTCTTGTTAAGTGCAAGGTTTGTTCCGTAATCAACAGGTCTTTCCGTAAGACCGTTTAAGCCGTATACCTGGAATTCAAACATTGAATATCCGTAAGCCGGCAGGAACTTCTGCTGCATGTTGATTCTTACATATCTTGTATTGCCTGTAACAGCTATATTGTCCTCGCCACCATTTGAATTATTCTCGGTAAAAACCGTATTCCAATTCTGCTCGTCATCCGAGAACTGTATGTTGTACTTTGATGCATAAGCACCTTCCCACAAAATACGAAGACTTGTAACCTGAGTAACCTTACCCAAATCAACATAATACCACTCTGTCGCATTGTCCCATGTGCTTTCCCATCTGGTTGCTTCATCGCCGTCAACAGCAAGATTTGAATCGCTGTTTGCCTGTGATGAGCTGGCATAAGTCATACGACCTTTTGAAACTACATACGGGTCATTATCAGCAGCTTTTGCTGACCTGACAAATGATGGCATAAGGCCAACAATCATTGCCAGGGATAACAAAATCGAAAGACTCCGCTTTACAATAGTACCTAAAGCTTTTTTGTTCATATAAATCCCTCCATACCTTAAAGCTGATAAAACGTTTTACTTTAACCGTGCATTAAACGTTTAAGCTATTTATACTTTGAGAATACACTAAATCGTTTAAGCCGTCAACACAAAATTGTTATAAAAACGCCAAAAAAATATATGTTTTTTATTCTTTCGACTCATTTATTTTGATAAAGCCTCATCTATTGCCCTTGCCGCAGTTTTTCCTGCGCCCATGGCGAGTATAACTGTTGCGGCACCTGTTACAGCATCACCGCCGGCATAAACCATGTCTCTTGATGTAAGACCGGTTTCCTCCTCTACGATTATACCGCCGCGCTTGTTTACCTCAAGTCCCTTTGTGGCAGACTTGATAAGCGGGTTTGGCGACGTACCGATAGCCACGATTACACAATCAACATCAAGTACAAATTCCGAACCTTCTATTTCTACAGGTTTTCTTCTGCCTGAGGCATCCGGCTCGCCAAGCTCCATCCGAATACATTCCAAGCCCGTTACGAAACCGTTCATAGGATCTCTTTTGTTGTCCGGATTGTTATAACCGATAATCTTTACAGGATTGTTAAGAAGCTTAAACTCAACGCCCTCTTCCATTGCATGCTCAACCTCTTCCCTTCTTGCAGGAAGCTCTTCAAGACTTCTTCTGTATACAATGTAAACCTTCTCTGCACCCAGACGAAGCGCTGTTCTTGCGGCATCCATGGCGACATTTCCACCGCCGACTACGGCTACCCTCTTCGCCTTCATAATAGGCGTTGATGAGGCTTCCCTGTAAGCCTTCATAAGATTGCTTCTTGTAAGGAACTCATTTGCTGAGTATACGCCCTTGAGTGATTCACCCGGGATTCCCATAAATCTAGGAAGTCCTGCACCCGAGCCAACGAATACAGCCTCATAACCCATCTCAAATATTTCATCTATAGTGATAGTCTTTCCGACCACAACATTTGTCCTGATGTCAACGCCCAATGCCTTTAAGGCGTCAATCTCCCGCTGAACAATTTTCTTTGGGAGTCTGAACTCCGGAATACCATATACGAGTACACCTCCCGCAAGATGAAGCGCCTCAAATATAGTAACCTTGTAGCCAAGCTTCGCAAGGTCACCTGCACAGGCAAGACCTGAAGGACCTGAACCAATTATCGCAACCTTATGATTATTCTGCTTCGGAAGCTTTGGTGCTTCTGTGCAGTTAGCGCTGTGCCAGTCTGCCACAAATCTTTCAAGGCGGCCAATTCCTACAGACTCTCCCTTAATACCGCGAACACACCTGCTCTCGCACTGCGTTTCCTGCGGACAGACACGTCCACAGACTGCCGGCAATGAAGATGATTTGCTGATTATCTGGTATGCCGCCTCAAAATCTCCTGCCTTAACCCTCTCAATAAACTCCGGTATATGTATATTCACAGGACACGCCGACACGCAAGGCATGTTCTTACAGTTAAGACACCTTGCTGCTTCATCAAGCGCCATCTCCTCAGTATATCCAAGCGCCACCTCGTCAAAATTCTTTGCCCTTACCTGTGGCTGCTGTGTGGGCATCGGATTCCTTGTCTGAGACATATTTACCATATTACTGCACCCCCTTGTACAGATTACAGGTCTCTTCATGGGCTTTTAGCTCAAATGGCCTGTACATCGAACCTCTGCTGATAGCCTCATCAAAATCAACCTCAAACCCATCGAAATCAGGTCCGTCCACACATGCAAACTTCGTCTTTCCGCCGACAGTAAGACGACAGCCTCCGCACATTCCTGTACCGTCAATCATAATAGGGTTCATTGAAACTACTGTCTTAACGTTGTATGGCTTTGTTGTAAGCACCACAAACTTCATCATTATGACAGGTCCGATAGCAATTACCTCATCATAATTCTCACCGGCTTCAATAAGCTGCTTAAGAGGAGCAGTAACAACGCCCTTCTCTCCATAGCTGCCGTCATCAGTCATAATAATAAGCTTGTCCGATATCGCCTTAAACTCATCTTCAAGTATAACGATGTCCTTATTTCTAAAACCGATGATGGAATGAACCTCGCAGCCGAGCTCATGAAGCTTTTGTGCAATCGGCATGGCAATTGCACAGCCGACACCGCCTCCCACTATTGCAACCTTCTTAAGCCCGTCAAGCTCTGTTGCCCTGCCGAGAGGTCCCACAAAATCCTGAATATAATCACCTGCAGCTTTATGATTTAATGCCTCCGTAGTCGCACCGACTACCTGAAAAATAATTTTTACGGTTCCCTTTTCCCTGTCATATCCCGCAATGGTAAAAGGAATTCTCTCTCCGTCCTCATCGACCCTTAAAATAATAAACTGCCCCTGCTCTGCTTTTTTAGCAACCAGAGGGGCTTCTATCTCCAGCATTGTTACTATCGTATTTAAAGACTTCTTAGCGACAATTTTATACATGGCCATATCTCCTTTATTTTTATTATTTTCTAAATACAACAGTAATACATAAGAATGAGTAAGCACCCTATGCCTTCACAATCCTTGTATTATACAGAAAAAAAGACATTTTTATTTTAGCATTCATTTTTATTAATGTCTATGTTTGTTTGAGTGCGGGTTGCCCGGATGTTGAAAATGCATTCCGTAATACTAACATAAATAATTGAAGAGGCTTCAACATAATTCAAACATTGCTATAACATTTTTTTAAATGACAATATTTCATGAATTTAATATGTAAAACGTGAATATAAATTATAAAGAACAAAACCACTTTCTTTACGGAGGCATGCCATGAAATTCAGCAAAGACGCTAAGCCATTTATCCTGCTGCGTTCACTTATAATATCATACATAATCACAATAATACTGCTTTTGATTATTGCACTTTTATTATATAAGCTAAAATTATCGTCGGGGCAGCTTAACATAGGCATAACGCTTACATATATACTTTCCTGCTTTATCGGCGGCTTTATTACCGGCAAAAGCGCTCGGCTAAAAAGATACCTCTGGGGCGGGCTTGGCGGACTGCTTTATTTTCTTATCCTGCTGCTTGTTTCATTCATATTCAGCAATCCTTTAGACAACGGAATTGCACAGATAATCCTTGTTTTTGCACTCTGCACGGGCGGTGGAGCAATGGGCGGCATGATTAGCTGAAACCATAGAAAAGCACTGCAAAGCGACAAAAATTACACATAACTTATCAAGATAAAAATTTTACTTGACACTGGGTGTACAATTAAGTACAATCACGCTATGAACATATATATTAAGTATATATTTGTTCAAAATATAATTTTATGGAGTGATTTATTTTGGGTCCCAGTGACGTCACAAAGTTAATAATACTTATCTTATTACTATTATTATCAGCGGTATTTTCCTCTATGGAGACTTCCATGACCGGTGTTAATCAGCTGCGCATAAGAAGCCTTGCAGAAGAGGGGAATGCCAGAGCATCTGTGCTTCTAAAAATATTGTCCAACAAGAACCGTATGTTAAGCGCCATATTAATCGGCAACAACATTGTTAACCTTACGGCATCCTCTCTTGCAACCACACTCGCGATAAGCCTTTTCGGAAATGCTTATATAGGAATTGCTACAGGAATTCTGACCTTATTAATACTTATTTTCGGTGAAATCACGCCAAAGACCATGGCAACGCAGAAGGCTGAATCCATGGCTCTTGCTTATTCACGTATTTTGTGGTTTCTGATGACAGTGCTTACTCCTGTAATCTTTGTTATCAACAAGCTGTCCAATGGTGTTCTTCGCATTTTCGGCATCGACCCTAAGGCAAAGACAGAGACAATTACCGAGAGCGAGTTCAGAACTATCCTTGACGTAAGCCACGAGGAGGGCGTTATCGAGGAAGAAGAGAAGGAAATGATTAATAACGTGGTTGATTTCGGTGATTCCCTTGCAAAGGATATCATGATACCGCGTGTTGATATGGTTTCAATAAGCATTGATGCTACCTATGAGGATTTGATGGAGATTTTTAAGGACTGCATGTTCACGCGTATCCCTGTATACGAGGATAACAGCGACAATGTAATCGGCATCCTCAACATGAAGGACATCCTTTTCTACGATAAGAGCACAGAGTTTGCGATAAAAGATTTCATGCGTGAGCCATATTATACCTTTGAGCACAAGAACACCTCCGAGCTTTTTATGGAGATGCGCCACGAAATCGTAAACATCGCGATAGTTCTTGACGAATACGGCGCAACTGCCGGTCTTATCACAATGGAGGATTTGCTTGAGGAAATCGTCGGCGAAATCCGTGATGAATATGACGGCGACGAGGAAGACAACATTGTAAAAATAAATGACCGCGAATACATTGTCGAGGGTGCAATGAAGCTTTCAGACCTAAATGATGCTCTGGATGTGAATTTTGAATCTGAAGACTACGATTCAATCGGCGGTCTCATCATCGGCGAGCTCGACAAGCTTCCAAACGTAGGCGACACCGCCGAATACGAGGGCATAAAGCTTATAGTCGAGGAGCTTGACCGAAACAGAATCCAGCATGTGAGGATAATACTGCCGGAGGAAGAAGAGGCGGAAGAAAGTTAATACAATTATATATTAATACTACGGCGTGGTGAAAATGCTCCATTAACGAAAGCATTTACACCACGCCGTTTTTTATTCCTTCACCAAACTCATGCTCTTCCACTTTCCCAGCTTATACCTTATCAAACTGATTATTGCGGTGATAAGCCATGTGAGACCTGTAGTGAGCCAGAGACCCCACTTGCCTACCGCAGGCATGGCGGTCAGCGGATACACCAGACCCACACGGCCTGCAACCTCTGTTATGCCGTTTATCATGGCAAACATCGCATCGCCTGCGCCGTTAAGTATATTTCTGAGGATGTATATCATGCCGAGGAAGAAGAAAAAGCAGCTTGTAATTTTTAATGACTGCGCACCAAGCTGAATTACATCCTGCTCGTTCGCTTTAACGAAGATTCTTACTATGTATTCTCCGAGCGTATACATTACTATCAGCATTATGAGGCTGAATACGACATTAATAATCATTGCCGACTTAAAGCCCTTCTTGACACGATCGACCTTTCCGGCACCGATATTCTGACCGGTGAATGTCGCAAGTGCGGCTCCAAGCGAACCAAACGGCTGCTGAACCAGCTGTTCAACCCTGCTCGATATGGTAAATGCCGTTACAACAATATCTCCAAAATCATTTACAACTCTCTGCAGAATAATAAGCGAAACCGAAATCATGGAGGTCTGAAGTGCAATCGGCACACCGACCCTGATACATTTGCTGCATATTTCCCTGTTTATCTTCAAATGCTCTCTTGAAAGCTTGAAAAATTCAACCTTCCTGCGCGCATATATTATACATCCCAGTGCCGAAAGAAATTCTGCGATAATGGTTGCAAGCGCCGCGCCGGCTACTCCTGCATCCAGACCTACAACAAAGCACAAATCAAGCGCAATATTGATAAGGCATGAAATGATAAGAAACACAAGCGGCGTCCTTGAATCTCCAAGCGCCCTAAGTATCGCCGAAACTCCGTTGTATGTCGCCATAAATATTCTGCCGCCACAGATTATCTGCAGATAAATAACCGCATCATCCATCATTATTTCAGGTGTATGTAAAAGATTAAGTATCGGGCGCGCAAACACAACACCTATTACTGTCATTAAAACAGCCGCAAAAATAATAACATATATTGCATTTGCAATGGTTTTCCTGACATTCTCGCCATCCTTCGCTCCAAAATACTGCGAAACTATTATTCCGCCGCCAGATGCCAGTCCGATGCACAGCGAGAAAAGCATAAAAATCAGTGATGTTGTCGCGCCTATGCTTCCGAGAGCGTTTGGGCCAACGAATTTACCGACTATCGCCGAGTCTGCTATATTATAAAACTGCTGAAACAGATTACCCACAAGCATAGGCAGGGCAAATGCCGCCAGATGCTTCGCAGGGCTTCCTTCAGTCATATCATACGTTCTTGCCATTTCTTTCACCTTCTAAATCGTTTTAGTTCTATTATATTTACTAAACCAAAATTGTAAATACATTTTTATATTAATTCGCTTTTGTTGACATATATAACACATTAATGATATATTTAATAATAGCATGTTTTGAAAATCGTCATTACGCAAAGCAAAATTAATTTTTCCGCTGTCTTAATGCATATGATTTTCAGGACACAAAAAAGGAGAATATATTATATGTATAATGATTTATTTAGTATCGGGCCTTTTACCATCCATGGCTATGGACTGATGATAGGCATAGGTTTTATCGTGGCGCTGCTTGTAGGCGAGTACCGCGCAAAAAAGCGCGGACTGAACCGTGATTTTTTATTTAATCTGGCTGTTTTGTGCCTTATTTTCGGGGTGCTTGGCGCAAAGCTTTTGTACATGCTTACCGTTATCGATAAAATTATCGCTAATCCATCCGACATTCTGAGCTTATCAGGCGGATTTGTTGTTTACGGCGGAATTATTGTGGGAATTCTTACAGGCTTTATATACTGCAGAATAAAGCACAAGGTGTTCAGAAATTATTTTGATATCGTCATGCCTTCTGTTGCAATTGCACAGGGCTTCGGACGAATCGGCTGCTTCCTCGCAGGCTGCTGCTATGGCAAGGAAACCGACTCAGCATGCGGCGTTGTTTTTACACATTCGGACTTTGCGCCAAATAATGTGCGCCTGATTCCTACCCAGCTTATATCAAGTGCCGCCTGCTTTTTACTGGCATTAGTTCTTATATTAATCGCAAGAAAGCAGCGCAAGCCCGGTGTCATTGCGGGATTATACCTTGTTTTTTATGGAATCGGACGTTTCCTTATAGAATTCCTGCGCGGCGACCTTGAGCGTGGCAGCATCGGAGATTTATCGACCTCACAGTTCATTTCAATAATTATTGTTGCTATCGGACTTATCTGGCTTGTCTGCATACTTGTATTTACGAAAAAGCCGGAATCAATCGCAGAAACTGTCGAAAATATTACAGAAGGCGCTGCCATGACTTTTGAAAGCACTGCTAAAGACGCTGTCAAGGCCTCTGAAAGCACTGCTGAAGACGCTGCCAAGGCTTTTGAAAACGTTGCAGAGGCTTTTGAAAGCACTGCAGGAGCTTTTGAAAATGCCGCAGATACGGCTGTAAAATCAGAGGACAAATTATGATTACTATTTTTAACCGCAAGGAATTAATCGTTACAAATGATATGAAACGCCAGTCGCAGATTCGTGATAGTTTGTCTGCCGAAGGCATTGACTACACTATAAGCACCAAAAACCTTATGGGCTCTCAAGCCGGTGGAAGCCGCAGGAGCACATTTGGTAACACCGGCCTCAATCAGAATTATTCTTATGAATATAAAATTTATGTTCACAAAAAGGATTATGATAAGGCGTTATTTCTGATGCGCCGGATTTAGATTTACGAAAAATGAAAGGGGAATGCATCATGGAAAATGAAGCTATCGCTTTTGACAGGGTCACCTGTCGAAAAACTTTTAACCGAATAGGTTATGCCTACTTTGCTTTTCAGCTGCTTTTTGCAGGCGTTGCTTATCTTGTATCATTTATTTTTAACAGGTATTCCATTTCTGTGCCGGAGCTTGCACAGTGGCTTATCAACTACCTTCCAATGTACCTTTTAGCTGTACCGGTAACAGCGCTTATTATAAGCAAAATTCCACCGACAAAGCCCGAACCCGGAAAGATAACTGCAGGAAAGTATATGATTCTTCTGCTTATCGGCTGGGGACTTACCATTGTCGGAAGCTTATTTGGAAGATTATTATCATTTATCATTAATGCAATAACCGGACTTAACACAACGGATGCTCTTAACGCAACCCTGCAGCACACCAATATTTTTATTGTCATTTTCTTTACTGTCATAATGGCACCGATTGTTGAAGAATTTTTGTGCAGAAAATTAATTGTTGACCATACCCTCCAGTATGGCGAGAAAACAGCGATAATTGTATCAGGATTGATTTTCGGACTGATTCACGGTAATTTCTTTCAGTTCTTTTACGCATTTATACTTGGTATGCTGATGGCATATATTTATATAAAGACAGGAAAGCTCAGATATACCATATTGTTTCACATGATTGTTAATACATTGGGCGGACTGGTTCCTACACTGCTTATACAATCCATAGGCATAGATACAGACAAGCTTTTGCATGATTCGGCTGCCTACATGGATACATATATGGCTGCAGTTAAAAGTCACATTCCTCAGTTTTTAATGCTGATATTATTTGAGATTATTGAATACGGCGCAGCAATTGCCGGCATTGTACTGTTCTTTGTATTTATCAAAAAAATCATTGCAACGGTTAAACCTATGAACATCCCTAAGGGCGAGCGCTTCAAATGTATAATCTTAAACCCGGGAATGATTCTTTTCCTGCTTGCAACAACAGCTGATTTTATAGCATATCTTATATTAAATCAGTATTAAATCATGCTTTTAAAGGCAGTAAAATCGGGGCGCCGAAGCATAAGTGATTTTAAATCATCTATGCTTCGGCGCCCCGATTTATATCTGTCCAGGCATCTGTCTAACGCTGATGTGATTATAACATATCCGTCCAATGCAACGGTTTTGTATCTGTCCAGGCAGCTGTCTAACGCTGACCCTTGAAGGATTTATAAACAACATTGTCCTCGGCACCGCCGTGTGAATTTGCAAGCTGGCTTACCGTAACCATCCCAAAGCCCTGCGCCTGCAGCTCAGGAACAATTGTCTTTACTGCTTCTGCGGTTGAGCTGTAAATGTCATGCATGAGAATTATATCTCCGTCCTGAATGCCTGTAGTCGCCTTCTGTATTACCGAAGCGGTATCTCTGCTCTGCCAGTCTCTTGTATCAATGCTCCACTTCATAACCGGCCTGTTGATTAACTGCAGTATGTCTGCATTGTACTTGCCTCCCGGCGGTCTGAAAAGAGCAGCCTTTTGTCCGATAATATTAAGCAGTACGTTGTCAGCATCATCAATCTCCTTCTTTGCCTCTTCCAGACTGACAAATGTCAGGTATGTATGATGCTGTGTGTGCTGTGCAACCTCACAGCCCGTATTAAATTCACGACGAATCTCATCCTGATATTTTTCTGCCCTCTCGCCTATCACGAAAAATGTTGCCTTTACATTGTACTGTTCAAGCACATCAAGTATTGAGTTCGTATATATAGATGGTCCGTCATCAAAGGTAAGTGATATCTGCTTTCCGGCTGATGATGGTTCATATTTCTTTACATATACGCCGTTATTATCAAATTCATATATATATCCGTCCATTGAATGCTGTCCGGTATATAATGCTCCGTCACTTCCGGCAAATGCCTGACTGCCATCCTCAAGCGTAATCCAGCCCGTCTCAACATTGCCGTTTGCATTAAGATGATATAATGATGAGCCCTCCTGTACTGTCTGGCTGTAGCATATCTCTCCTGCCGCATTTGCAAAGCCCTGACTTCCGTCCTCAAGCGTAATCCAGCCCGTCTGAACGCTTCCGTCTTCGTTTACAAGCGCCTTTCTGCCATTTGCCATGGTAATCATGCCGCTTAATGTATGACCCTCTTCATTAAAATAGTAAAGCTTCTCGCCGTCAGATGCGGTCGTATTGAAGCAGATGGTTCCATCAGCAAGTGCAAAGCCTCTGCCACCGTCCTCAAGCGTAATCCAGCCCGTCTCAATCCTACCATCTGTAAATTTATAATAATTATCATCAATCTCGTAGAAGCCGTCATAATAAAGTACGCCGTCCGGTGCAGCATATCCGACGCTGCCATCCTCATATACTATCCAGCCGGTCTTTATTATGCCATCTGCATCAAGATAATAGCTTCTTCCGTGAGAATCCTTATGCCATCCGTTTCTAAGTAATATTCCATTCTCATCAAACAAATACATTTTGCCGTCAACGGTTAAAGCATCTTTTGCAAGCATTCCGCTGTCAAGACAGTAATAAGTATTGCCATTCTCGTCAGTATGCCAGCCGCCTATGCCTATACCGTCATCGCCGAATATATATGTGTGTATGCCTATCCTGTGCTTTCCCTTAAGTATGACGCCGTTCTCGTCCGCATACATCCTTCTGCCGTCGCTGAGCTGAATCCAGCCGGTTACAAGCTCTCCATCGCTTTCAAAATAGCGGTCAATGCCGTCAATGGTATGCTTTCCGGTCAACACAATTCCATCCTTGTCCGTGCAATAAATATCATCAAGCGCTTCTACAGCCCAGCCATCCGCAAGCGCACCGTCATATCTGAAATAATATCTGTGTCCGGCGATGTCCTTTGTGCCGGTATATGCGATGCCGTCATCGCCAAAGTAGTATTTTTTCCCGTCTGCTTCATACCAGCAGTTCCTTACTCTCCTGCCCTTTTCAAGATACACATATCCGTCTTTAGTTTTCTCAAGACCGCTTCTTGTAAACGTCTTATATGCCCCGACCCCGTCAAGCACAAGAAGACAAAGTCCTGCAACCAGCAGGATTCTGTATATACGCTTTATTCTTTTTCTTTTTTTCTTTGCCCTTAAAATTCTTTCTTTTTTATCTATATTATGAGCTGCCTCATCATTTACTTTATTATTCATTACTATTGTCCCTTCGTTTAAAACTAATCACATATATAATACTCCTTTTGTTTTTTTTCGACAACCCATTTAAATAAAATGTTATAATTTTTATTTTTTTATTACACTCCTGGCAATATTCCCACCCTTATACATCTGCAAAAACATATCTCCCCGGCATGGGTACAAAAATACCTGCATTCAGAATATAAAATCCAAAATGCAGGTATTAATATTTGTCTATTTAAGAGCATTTATTCTGGCAACCGCTCTCTTAAGAGCCAGCTCCGCCCTTGCGACATCAAGGCTTGACTCTCTTCTTGCAAGTCTTTCCTCAGCACGCTTTCTTGCCTCCTCGGCACGCTTGATATTAATCTCGCCCGGCCACTCCGCAGCCTCGGCAAGCACAGTCACCCTGTCTCTCAATATCTCTATAAAGCCCGTATGAAGCGCCGCCTTTTTTATCTCGCCGTTCTGATGGATTTTCATAGTTCCCGGCACAAGTATGCATGTGGTAGAAACATGCTCCGGATAAATACCTATGTCGCCTTCAATGGTTGAAAGCTCCAGCATCTCACAGTCACCTTTAAAAAATACTCTGTTCGGTGTCACCACCTCAAGAAAAAATGTCTTGTTTTCAGCCATCTCTTCCTCCTGCTGCATGACCGCCTTGCAGTTAATACACCGCAGTCAATATAAATAAAAATCGTAGTATCAATAGCTTATTATCGTCTTTCCTAAACACTCAGGTTTTTAATACGCCGTCCCTAAACACTCAGGCTGTTAATAAAAGCCCGCGCCTGTCAGACCTATATTTTATATTACGCCATTATATGCTCAGACACATTATTAAGCCTGACATATATCATACGTAAAATAGTCAAATATACAGTGTTACGCCCTTACCCTCGCCAGCACATCATCAAGTCCAGTTCGTGGCTTTCATGGTCTGTAACTTTAAATTACGCCTTTACGCGCGCAAGCACATCATCAATGCTTCCTGCATTTAAGAAATAGCTCTCCGGGACGTCGTCATGCTTGCCCTCGATAATCTCCTTGAAGCCCTGAATGGTCTCACTGAGCGGAACGTAACGTCCCTCAAGACCGGTAAACTGTCCTGCAACGAAGAACGGCTGTGAGAGGAATCTCTGAATCTTTCTTGCTCTCATAACTAAAAGCTTGTCGTCCTCTGACAATTCGTCCATACCAAGCATAGCAATAATATCCTGCAGCTCCTTGTACTTCTGAAGTATTTCCTGAACTGAACGTGCTACGCTGTAATGCTCCTCGCCTACTATTCTCGGGTCAAGTATTCTTGAGGTAGACTCAAGCGGGTCAACTGCCGGATAAATACCCTGCTCAACTATCGCTCTTGAAAGAACGGTTGTTGCGTCAAGGTGGGCAAATGTTGTCGCCGGAGCCGGGTCTGTAAGGTCATCAGCAGGTACATATACAGCCTGAACGGATGTAATCGAACCATGCTTTGTAGATGTAATACGCTCCTGCAGAGCACCCATCTCTGTCTGGAGTGTCGGCTGGTATCCAACCGCAGAAGGCATACGTCCGAGAAGCGCTGACACCTCTGAACCTGCCTGTGTAAATCTGAAAATGTTATCAATAAACAAAAGCACGTCTTTTCCGCCATTGTCACGGAAATACTCTGCCATTGTAAGTCCGGTAAGTCCGACCCTCATTCTTGCTCCCGGCGGCTCATTCATCTGTCCGAATACCATCGTTGTCTTATTAATAACGCCTGAATCCTGCATCTCGTGGTAAAGGTCATTTCCCTCTCGGGTTCTCTCGCCTACACCCGTAAATACAGAATATCCGCCATGCTCTGTTGCAATATTTCTGATAAGCTCCTGAATCAATACTGTCTTTCCAACACCTGCACCGCCGAACAGACCAATCTTTCCGCCCTTCTGGTATGGGCAGAGCAAATCTACTACCTTAATACCTGTCTCAAGAATTTTTGTATCTGTCGACTGCTCATCAAATGAAGGTGCCTTCCTGTGAATAGGAAGATATGCTTCAGCATCCGGAGCTTCCTTATTATCAATTGCTTCTCCAAGCACATTAAAGATTCTGCCCAGTGTCTTCTCGCCTACCGGAACCGTAATCGGCGCACCTGTAGCAACTGCTTCCATACCTCTTACCAGTCCGTCCGTAGGTCCCATCGCGATACATCTTACGGTCTCATCGCCAAGATGCTGGGATGTCTCTACCGTCAGCACGCTTCCGTCTTTTCTGGTGATTCTAATCGCATCATTTATATCCGGAAGCTTTCCCTCTGAAAACTTAATATCGAGTACCGCACCAATTATCTGCGTAATCTTTCCTGTGCCTGTATTCTTCATTTCAGCCATCGTTGTCCCTTTCATTTAAAATATTTTTCGTCACTTCGCGCCGTCGCGGCTTTTGAGTCCGCGCCTCACTTGCACGCCTAGGTCGCAGACCGTCGCGGTTTCGCTTTGTCCGCGCCTCACTTGCATGCCTAGGTCGCAGACCGTCGCTTCGCTCCGTCGCTGCTTCGCAGCTTTATGTCTGCGACTAGTATAACGGTTCTTAAATAACTAGACCGAATGCTTGCCTGCTTATCCCGATAGTACATGTCCGAAAACCTCGACGTAGCCCGCTACGCCTGCGTTTTCGAACACGCACTCTCGGGCAAGCATCCGTCGCATTAGTCCAGTTATTTTGCGACCGTTATACTAGGGAGCGTCCCGCCCCCCTTCGATAAACATAAAACAAATCCCCGAAAGTAAACTTTCGTGTTTTTTGTTTTATATTTATCGTCGGCGTGCAGGACTGTTGAACTACTCTATCGCCCCGGCGCCCGCAATTATCTCTGTAAGCTCCTGAGTAATTGCGCCCTGTCGTGCTCTGTTGTACTGAACCGTAAGCTTGCCTATCATCTCCTCGGCGTTGTTCGTTGCAGAGTCCATCGCCTGCATACGTGCGCCGTTTTCACTGGCAACCGCCTCGTTGAAGGCTCCGTAAATCATACTGGTTATATAATTCGGAATAAGGAAGCCAAGCGCCTGTGTTTCGTCAGGCTCATAATTCATAGGAATATTATCAAGCTCAACATCCTCATTCAAGGCGTCCATATCCACCGGTAAAAGTCTCATAAGTGCCGGCTCATGCACTACAGTATTTACAAACGAAGTATATACAAGATATATCTCACCAATTGCACCGTCGTTATATGCCTTTAACAGCTCGTCGCAGAGTACCTTTGCATCCTGATATACCGGGTTTTCAATACAATCCGAATAATCAATGACGTGCTTTACGCCCTTTCTTATAAACGCATCCCTGCCCTTGCCTCCAACGGCATAGATTATATCATTTTCAGTATCAATACTGCTTCCCATAACAAGCTTCACAATATTTGAATTGTAGCCTCCGGCAAGTCCCCTGTTTGAGCTGACCGCAATTATAGCCTTTGTCCTGCTGTCATTTCCCACGATATATGGATGGTCAGTATTTACCGTCCTTGCAAGTATCGAGGAAATTGTCCTGTACATATGCTCAAAATATGGTTTTGTATTTTCAGCGCGTGATTTTGATTTCTGAAGCTTAACCGTCGCCACAAGCTTCATCGCATTCGTAATTTGCTGCGTGCTCTTAATGCTCTCGCGCCTGGTTTTTATCGCTCTCATCGTAGCCATAATGTCACCCTCTTTCCGGAAATCAAATCACTAATCAAGGAGCTTAAACTGTTGTTTAAATTCTTCAATTACATTTTCAAGCTGCGTCTGAAGCTCGTCTGTAATGACCTTCTCAGTACGTATGGTTTCCGGAATCTCAGGATATTTTGTATCAACATATTCAAAAAATTCCTTTTCAAACTTGCCGATCTCATTTGTAGGAATATCCATAAGATACTTCTTTGTTGCAGCATATATTATCATAATCTGATACTCTACAGCCATCGGTGCATACTGCGGCTGCTTAAGTATTTCCTTGATTCTTTCACCCTGTGCCAGCTTATCTCTTGTATCAGCGTCAAGCTCTGAGCCGAACTGTGCAAATGCAGCAAGCTCTCTGTACTGTGCAAGCTCAACTCTGATAGGAGAAGCAATCTTCTTCATCGCCTTTATCTGCGCTGAACCGCCAACTCGTGATACCGAAAGACCTGCATTTACCGCCGGTCTGAAGCCCGCATTGAACATCTCAGTCTCAAGATAAATCTGACCGTCAGTAATCGAAATAACATTTGTAGGGATGTATGCCGATACATCGCCTGCCTGTGTCTCAATGATAGGAAGCGCTGTAAGCGAGCCTCCGCCCAGCTCCTCTGACAATCTCGCCGCACGCTCTAAGAGTCTTGAGTGAAGATAGAATACATCTCCCGGATAAGCCTCTCTTCCCGGCGGTCTCTTAAGCAGCAGTGACAGTGTACGGTACGCTGCTGCGTGCTTTGAAAGGTCGTCGTAAATAATGAGAACGTCCCTTCCCTGCTCCATCCACTCTTCACCGATAGCACAGCCCGAATACGGAGCGATGTACTGAAGCGGTGCAAGCTCGCTTGCATTTGCCGCAACTATAGTTGTATAATCCATAGCGCCGTATTCTTCAAGTGTTCTTACTATCGTAGCTACAGTAGAAGCCTTCTGTCCTATAGCTACATATATACAAAGGACATTCTGTCCCTTCTGGTTAATAATTGTATCTATCGCAATCGCTGTCTTTCCTGTCTGACGGTCTCCGATTATAAGCTCTCTCTGACCTCTTCCGATAGGAACCATCGCATCTATTGCCTTAATACCCGTCTGTAATGGTGTATCTACCGACTTTCTGGTGATTACACCCGGAGCAACTCTTTCTATCTGGCGGTATGAATCTGTCTGAATCGGACCCTTGCCGTCTATAGGCTGTCCGAGAGCATTTACAACTCTTCCGATCATACAGTCACCGACAGGCACCTCAACAACTCTGCCTGTGGTCTTTACCATATCGCCCTCTGAAATGCTGCCCTGCTCTCCCAAAAGAACCGCACCTACATTGTCCTCCTCAAGATTCAACACCATGCCGTAAACTTCCTTCGGGAATTCAAGAAGCTCACCCTGCATGGCATTCTCAAGGCCATGAATTCGTGCAATTCCGTCTGCAACCTGAATAACGGTACCAACCTGCGATACCTCAAGGCTTGCAGCATATCTGTTTATCTGTTCCTTGATAACAGAACTTATTTCTTCAGGATTAATCTTCATGGAACCTGTACCTTTCTTTATGCCAATTTTACCTTTTCCAATTCTCTGGCAAGTCTGTCAAGCCTGCCCTTTATACTGCCATCAACCACGCAGTCGCCAAGTCTTATGATGACTCCGCCAAGCAGCGTATCATCCACCTCGTAGGTCATGTCAAAGCTCTCATAATCAGTGGTATCCAGCAGCTTCTTTTCAATCTTTTGCTTCTGCTCATCAGTTAAAGGAAGTGCAGACTTAACCTTGCATCTGCCTATATGTCTGTACTCCATAACAAGGCTGTCAAAATATTTAAAAATATCTTCAAGCTTAGTCTGTCTGTCTTTTTCAATCACTGTGATTAAAAAGCCCATCATTTCATCAGAAATACGACCCTTGAAAATATTCTCCATCACCGCAAGCTTTTCTTCTTTAACTACGTTTGGATGTGCAAGAAATTTTTTAAACTCTTCATTCTCGCTTAAAACTGCTCTTATGCCATCAGCCTCTTCCTTGAGCTCATCCACCATATTCTTTTCTTCGGCGACGGAAAATAATGCTTCACCATATGTCTTTTCGATTAGCTTTGCCATGTTTCATCACCTATTTCATTTAATGTTTCGTCAAGAAGCGACTCCTGAATATCGGCAGTCATACCCTGTGACACAGCCTTTCCTGCCATAACCGAGGCTATCGAAATCATCTCTTTCTTTATATCGTCAACAGCCTTCTTTCTGTCAAGCTCTATCTGGGCATTTGCTCGCGCAACTATCTTCTGCGCCTCGTCATTTGCACCGGCGATAATCTCGCTTTCTCTCTTAAGCGCTTTCTTTCTCGCGGCGCCAAGTATCTCGTCCGCCTCAATGTTGATATTCTTTACCTTCGCTTCGTAGTCCTCCTTCAAAAGCTTTGCCTGGTCTCTGTCGCTTTCCGCCGAGGCAACATCCTCTGCAATCTTTAAGCGTCTGCTCTCAAGCATCTTTTTTGCAGGATTAAATAAAAGATATGACAACAGGAAGAACAAAATGAATACATTGACACCGGTAATGATAATATCATGTATCAACTGAGGACTCAGCTCGATAAGATATTCCTTCACACCTGTCTGTGTTAATAATAATCCTCCCAAGGTCCGGCCTCCTTTCTATAATTTTTGAACCCGTAACCTTAGAAAGGCTTAACAAACATAAGAATAATGGCAACAACCAGACCATAAAGACCTGTTGTCTCTGCAACGGCCTGTCCTAAAAGCATGGTGGTTGTGATTGTGCCTCTGGCACCCGGATTACGTCCTACTGCTGCCGCTGCCTGTCCTGCAGCATAACCCTGTCCTACACCAGGTCCGATACCTGCTATCATAGCAAGACCCGCACCGATTGCTGAACATGCATAAATTAAATCCTGTCCTGAAATACCCATAGTATTTTCCTCCTTAAATATTAAATAAATGCTCCTTGAATATCAAATTAAATTTGTTTTGATATCAGTTAATATATCCGGTATGTTATAAAACAAATACCTTAAGCTGCACATACCTCATGATAACGCACAGCCTTAATAACAATACTACATTTTTTCATCCACATATGCCATGGTAAGCATACAGAATACATATGTCTGGATACATCCTGAGAATACATCCAGATAGGCATGTAAAAATGCCGGAATACCGAGCTTTGTGAAAAGCCACGGCATAACCCCGTACCAAAGCGCCATAATAAGCGTTCCCGCAAGCATATTTGCAAACAAACGCAGTGAAATGGATATCGGGTTTGCAATTTCACCTATAAGGTTAATCGGGAAGAAGAACGGTACCGGTTCAAAAAGTCCCTTTACATGACCCAGCTTATTGGTCTTGATACCATTGTAATGAATCAGTCCGAAGGTAATAAGGCCCAACGCAAAGGTTACGCCGAAATCCGCCGTCGGAGACCTGAGTCCGAATAAGCCTCCCAGATTACACAAAAGAATAAATATAAATATAGTGCCGATATAGTTTACAAACTTCTTCGGCTGCTTCATATTCTCATGCACCAGCTTATCAACAAGCTCTGTAATAAGCTCCGTAACATTCTGAAGTCCCTTTGGAACCATCTGTGCATTTTTCATGCTGTGGCGTGCTATCAGTGCAATAGTTATTATCACAATATCTATGATAAGCATGCCTATATGTGTGGTCGTTATCCAGAATGTCTGTCCAAAAAGCTCATAGCTGAACAGACCCTTTATCATAATATCGGCCTGTCCTGAATCTAAAGCCAGCAATCCCACTTTATCACCCCTCTCTAAAGGTAAAATTTATTTTTGAAATAATTTTTCTATAAACGGCTGCAGATAAGCGGCAGCCTTTAATCCAAACATGCCAAGCACGACAAATACCAGATTAAAATAACCGCTGAAAAATGCCGCCAGCATAACAGCCGCAATAACAACAGCCCTTATTATAAATGTCCTGACCGTATTTTTCTTTGCCGCTTCCTCGTCTGCCATGTCTAATGAATTCTCAAGCGCAACGCTCATGTGGATGAACGAAGCCACGCCTATTGTGCATCCGAGTAAAAAGCCCAGCATCGCTTTGACATTCACGCCCATAAAAATGTATATCAGCAGCTCTCCGATAATGCACCAGAGCGCAATTAACAGAGAAACACCGAGTACTACCTTTTTAGTATGGTCATACATCCTTCTCATCCTCCATGGACTTAATGGCATGCTTTACAAGCACATAACCATTTCTTGCTCCGGCGAGCACGCCTATAAGCAGAAGCGGCAATGTGAAGGATTTTCCATACCTGCTGTCTATAAAGACTCCTATCGCAACCAGCAGAAATATCGGCGTCAAAACCGAGAAGCCTATCTGCATTACCAGCATAAAAGCCTTTGCGATTTTTTTCATATCATTATCCATACAATCACACTCTCTAACAAAAGCTCCGGATTAACAATTCCACAAAACCCGGCAATTAAAGCTCCGGATTAACAATTCCACAAAACCCGGCAATTAAAGCTTCAGATTAATAATTCTGCCCGAAAACTCATATTGCCTAAACTCTACGCCCGACGCAGTAAGCATACGCTTTGAAGCCCTAACCGCCGATGTATCAGAATACTTATCCTCTGCATATATAAGTGTTTTTATTCCGCTCTGAATGATTGCCTTCGCGCACTCATTGCATGGGAATAATGTAACATAGATTTTGCTTCCCTCAAGGCTTCCGCCGCGGTAATTCAAAATTGCATTGAGCTCACTATGGGTTGAATAATAATATTTTGCATCATAAGGATCCTCGCTATCCCTGTTCCACGGAAAATCATCATCCGAGCAGCCGATAGGAAAGCCATTGTAACCCATTGATAATATCTTGTTATCCTGGCTGACTATGCAGGCGCCGACCTGTGTGTTCGGGTCCTTTGAACGAAGCGCCGACAACATGGCAACACCCATAAAATACTCATCCCACGAAATATAATCTTCTCTCTTCTCTCCCATAGCGCGCCTCTTTATTCTATCATGCTGATTCTTCTTATATGACGCTCATCATTTGAAAACGGTGTGTTAAGGAAGGTATCAACTATCTTGACAGCAAGTCCCGGGCCTACAACTCTGCCTCCCATTGCAAGAATATTTGCATCATTGTGCTGTCTTGTAGCCTCTGCACTAAAGCAGTCCGTGCAAAGCGCACATCTGATGCCCTTTACCTTGTTTGCAGCAATCGAAATACCTATTCCTGTTCCGCAGATAAGTATACCCTTGTCGCACTCTCCGTCTGCAACTGCATGTGCGACAGCCTTTGCATATACCGGATAATCTACAGATGACTCGTCATAGCATCCGAAATTCTTATATTCTATATTGTTCTTTTCGAGGTATGCTATTACCTCCTTCATAAGCGAAAAACCGCCGTGGTCACAACCTAATGCTATCATTGCTCTACCTCCTTAAAAATAATCTGTGCAGCAAGCTTTGTAAGCAGATCCATGTACTCATAAAAGGCTCCGTAATCTGCAAGACTTCCTCCTGCCGGGAGCGTAATATCACCGGATGAGCCTACAAATTCCCTGATTGTAAATATATCTGCAGCATCCGGATATCTCTCCTTTAGCTGATTTCTCTGGGCTTCTGTCATGGTAAGCACCAGAGGATGTCCCTCCATGTCCTTATCTGTCAGTCCCTCGGATTCAGTACTCTCCATAACCAGATTTCTTGCCTTTAATACCGCAACAGCCTTTGGGTTTACCGGCTCCGGAAACAGCACAACCATGCCCCTTGAGCAAACCCTGAGGCTTCCATCTTTTAACACGCTTCTGAATATCGTCTCTGCAATCTTGCTTGCACAGGTATTATCCGAGCACACAAACATAACCTTATTCGAAGCGCCTATCGAAAACTCAATATCATTATCGGCTATATCGTATTCAAAATCATCCTCGTCGTCCTCCGGCAAATCAACCGCCGTCGTCACGCCGCTTTTCTTTCTCCTGAATATTCCCGCATCTATAACCTTGTGTCCTGCTGCCTTGAGCAGACGGTTCATAATAGCCTGTCCGAGATTTCCGCCGTCAAAGGCTTCTGAATATATAACATCAACGTCTGTATTGTCAAATTCTCTGAGTATTCTGTAGAGGTTGTGGGCAATCTCTCCCTCTGCATCTCTTGCACCGATACACTTCTTAATTCCTGAAGTATATTTATTAATTGTATCTCCGGTGCAGATTATGCCAACCTTCTTGCCCCTTGCCTCCTCACGTCTTACAAGAGTATTGATTCTGTTAATAACCTTCTGCGTATCTCCGCGCACTATCGTAAGGTCAGCCTTTGGAGCATAATGCCTGTACTTCATGCCCGGAGCCTTCGGATGCGCCCCCGGCTCCATCGCCGACACGCTTGCCTTGTCAACCGCAACCTCGCCGAGCATCTTCTCAAGCATCTCCTGATTTATATACCCCGGTCTTAGTATCGTAGGTATGTCTCCGGTTACATCTATAATAGTCGATTCAAGACCTATGCCTACATCCCCGCCGTCTATAATCATGTCTATCTTACCGTAAAGGTCCTCGTATACATGCTCTGCACACGTAGGGCTCGGTCTTCCTGAAGAGTTTGCACTCGGTGCGGCAATCGGAAGCCCCGAAGCTTCAATAAGTGCAAGTGCAACAGGGTGTCCCGGCATTCTTACCGCAACCGTATCAAGTCCTCCGGTGGTCTCCTTTGGAACAATATCTTTTTTGTTCATAATAAGGGTCATCGGTCCCGGCCAGAAAGCATCCATAAGCTTATATGCAATTTCAGGAACATCCTTTACCAGCACCTTAAGCTGGTCTGTTGACGAAATGTGCAGTATCAAAGGGTTATCCGACGGACGCCCCTTTGCTTCATATATCTTTGCAGAAACAAGAGACGACAAACCATTTCCCCCAAGGCCATAGACAGTCTCTGTAGGGAACGCCACCAGGCCGCCGGCTTTAATAATGCCCGCAGCCTTTTCAATCAGCGCTTTATCTTTTTCAATATCATCAATCTTAATAATCTCTGTCTCCATATTAAATCCGTTCCGTTACCTGTATTATGCGTTGTTCTTTATAATACCACATATTATTGATTTTGAAAACTAATTTTATCGTATATATGCATAAAACACGCATTTTGTATATGTAAAAAATGATTACTGTATATTGCAAAAAAATTATTTACGTATAAAAAGAATGCCCAGGGTCTTTGGTCCGCAGTGGCTTGAAATAACACTTCCTGCCCTTGTAACAAATATTTCGTCAAAATAATTTAAGTCCTTTACAAATTTCCTTACACTGTTAATAATATCGTCATCGCAGCCTGAATGCGTAATAAATACCATTGAGGAAAGTGCGCCAAGCATCTCCTCTTCCCTGTCGGCAGCGTACTTTAAAATCACAGAATCCTGCCTGCCGCGGTATTTCTTACCGACCTCCATGCTTCCGTTCTCAACATATATTTCCGGCTTAAGCTTAAGAGTATTCGCAACAAGCTTTGCCGCTCCCGAACACCTGCCGCCACGGTGGATATATGTAAGCGTATCAACCACAAAGCTTGCACTTACCTTTTCCCTGAGCTGCTCTATCTCCGCAACTATCTCCTCTGCCGACTTGCCCTGCGCAGCAAGTCTTGCAGCGCTTATAACCAGCAGACCGATGCCTGTTGAAAGGTTCTTTGAATCAATAACGAACAGCCTTGCATTTTCAAGCTCCTCGCCTGCAAGTCTTACAGTATTGCAGGTTACCGACATCTTCTCCGAAATGCCTATATACACAATGTCCGTATCCTTCTTATCAAATTCCTTAAGAATATTTAATATCGATTCAATGGACGGAGATGCAGTCTTAGGCGTAAGCTTATGCTCATCCGACCATGCATAAATGTCATCCGGGAATATATCTACGCCATCAGAATATGGCACATCACCAAGATTTATCGTAAGTGGTATAATGTTAACAGAGAATCTTTTAAGCAGCTCATCTGACAAGTCACAGGTACTGTCTGCAAATATTTTAACCGTTCTCATATGCAACCTCCAATTATAATATCGAAAGCAAACCATTCATTCATTTAAGTATAATAATAAAATCTTAATAAAACAAGTATACGTTTTATATTGTAATATACTTTTAGCATTTTATGTTGTGAAATTTAATCATTTTTATTGTTTTTTATCTAAATATGCCACTATGCCGGCAGAAACCGCCTCTGCAATTCTCTGCTGGTATTCATCTGTAATAAGCAGCGCCGCTTCTTCATGATTTGAGAGGAAACCGCACTCCACGATAACGATAGGACATTTTACATTTAAAAGCAGATAATACTCCTTGTTACCCTTTACCGGTCTTATTTTTTTGCAAATCTGCGACAGCTCAAGCTGGATGTCCTGTGCAAGCTTTTCTCCCTCTTCCGAAGCAGCATAATAAAACACCTGCCCTCCGCTTACCGAAGCGTCGCTGTAGCTGTTCTGATGAATACTGACTGCAATATCACTGCCCCAGCCGTCAATCAGGCTGCATCTTTTTCCGAGGTCAGAGACCTTCTTATTTTTATCGGAATCATTATATAGTCCTTTATCCTCCTCCCTCGTCAAATATACCTTTATATTATTCTTTTCAAGGATAACCTTTACTTTCTGCGCAATAGCAAGATTTATATCCTTTTCAAGGCTGTCGTTTACCCCGACCTTTCCGGGGTCGATTCCACCGTGTCCGGCGTCAATCGTGACTACAAGTTCATTATCATCCGCAGACGTTTGTACAGCAGCCTCCTCCTGCCTGATTTTCGTCGAAATTGCCTCAGTATTTCCCGCCATAAACGTTACCACAATAATCATAAGTGCCCCAAGTATCAGCTCAATGCTTCTTTCATTAATTATTTTATTAATATCCGGCTTCTTCAATTTAAAAAGGTCCTAACCACATATATTTATTTAAATATATGCAGCTAAGACCTCTTTAATTATTTATGTTATCATGTCGTATTCAAAAGATATTTTTACTTTACACAATCCCCGCCCGTTTAAACGCCTTCCGCTTTTCATCATATATTTCTCCAGAATTCTTCATGTGCCATTAAAAAATCGACAAACGCCATACACATTGAAAAACCTACGGTCATAAATATAATAAGCACTGCCGCGAAATCATACTTAAAAACAGTATCTTCTTTCTTCCGGAACAACGAAAACAGGATTTCTGCTCCAAGCAGTATAAGTACACACGGCCAGAAACCAAATATCACTTCATAGCTGAGCGCAGGAACAAACATGCGGACAATAAACAGTATTCCCGCAATTACAAGCACGCTTCCCAGCGTAAATGTTCCGACTCTTCTTATTTTAGTCATAAGTCCGCCTCCTTACTATCAAGGGCCTTCTTTTTGCCTGCAATCAGCCTGATGCCGATAACAATAATAAGCACCGCAAATATAATCTGATAGAAATTATCCATCCAGTAATAAATTCCATTGCCAAACAGTTCGAATAAATATTCTTCTGCAAATTTTAAAATATTTTTTATCAGTATTACCGCTCCCAAAACGATCAGCACAACCGCTGCAACCTTTCCGTTTCCTGATTTCTTCACTAATCCCTTCTCCATATAATCTGACCACAAATAGTCATCATCAAGGCGTACAAATTCTTCCTGCGGCATTGAATTCTTATTTAATGAATCAAAGAAGCTGTAAAACCACAGCACCGGCAATACAAAAAGCATAATATCAAGCCTCATCCATCCCGCTATTGCTATAATTGCAAAGAACAAGGTCATAATGCTTATTCCCTGCTTAACAAATCCTAAGTACATATGACCTGCACCCGGAAGGCATGACAATATAAAATTTAAAAACTTATTTTTCTGTCTTCTCATTGTTATTTTCCTTTCCATTTCTGTCAAAAATATTATTATCACTTAAATAATCACAAAAACTGCTTAAATGTCCTCCCAGCTTTTCTGTTGTGTCCTTTATCATATCTGACACAGCCGGATTATCATTTTTATTTATTTCGTAATCATAAGTGCCGCTAAAAATTGATGCATCCTTAATGCCTGAAAGATTACCGAGAGCAAGAATAAGCAATGCAAAGCACATCGCAAAGCCGACTCTTGCGCAATAAAACGCAAATTCAAATTTCCCTGACAGCACCCTTGTGTATGAATACTTTGCCGTCTCCTTCAAAATCATATCATTAAGATAAGGCATCGGCTGAACCGACATCTGTATTGGCAGAGCCTCTGCAAGTCTTTCGGCGCAGTAATCACACTCTGCGCAATGCTTTAAAATATACTCTTTGTCAGTACCTTTTTCATAAAAGCCCTTAAAGCTTTCATCACTGATATGCATTTACCTACTCCTCCCTTCTCCATAGCTTCCTAAGCTTATCTCTTGCACGATAAATCTGGGTCTGAACAGTTTTCTGATTGACGCCTCCCTGAGCTGCTATCTCCTGAACACTTTTTTCCTCATAAAAATACTGATATGCTATTCTGTCATAAGGCGGCTTTAAGCTTTTGCAAAGCCTTGCAAACTCCTCCTTTACATCAGCTTCAAGATATTTTTCTTCGGGAGAAGCCTCATAGCCTTTAGACGCCTCAAGCTGTCCCTCCAGAATTGTTTCGTCTGAGGCAACATTTTTATGCTCTGCCCTTTTCATATAATCGAGACATTTATTTGTCGCAATTTTAGTTACCCACGCCTTCTCATTTAGTCCGTCAAATCTGTCAAGATTTTTATAAACTGCAAGAAAGGTTTCCTGGGTAAGGTCTTCAGCATCAAAATAGTGTCTGGTGATATGATAACAGATGGAGAAAATCAATTTTTCGTATTCTTCCAGCAGCCTTATGAAGTTTTCCTCTTTATTGATTATCTCCACCTCCCTTGTCACATCATCTATATATAATAACGAGCGTTAAACTCAAAAATCTTCAACTTTTTCAAATTTTATTTATAAAATATATTTTCATCTCCGAACCCAACGGTATCGGTTTAATTTTTTAAATTTTATCATACAAAAACAGCCTTGCATACATAAAATATACAAGACTGTCTTATCAGCATTTTTCTTGTGAGTTGCTTTGCAAAAATATTATTAAATAAAATAAAAGGCAGATTATTTTTCTATGACCATCCATAATGTATCTTTACGTTTTACGAAAGCCGCGTAAACCCGTTCTTTATCCTCTGCATCCGGAATAATGCTTTCCCTGTCCGAAATAAATTTAAGACCGTCATCATCAAGATAGTACCATGAAACGCCCGCGATATCATCAAACACAGACTTAACAGACAAAACAGTATTGCCGTCTTCGTCTGTCTTCCTGTCAAGCTCCGCCCCGCTTTCATATCGTACAATATCAAGGCTTACACTCTGAAGAAGTCTGTCTGAATCAACTGCATATCTGCTTACAGTATCAGGGTCTATTACTGCGATATAAGTATCATCATCTATTCCTGATGTCCCCGATACACGCTTTGCCCAGCCGGGCACATCTGCATCAGATGTACTGCCGTTTTCAAGTATTATATGCACCTGCTTAGGCAGCACCTCCTTCAGATTTTCATCAGATATACCCTGCGGCAGATAAATTCTTGCCGGCTCAAATTCAATTGATACAATCTCAGAATCCATATAATCATTCCTGTCAAAAAAGCTGACTGTATATTTTATAACAGCCTCCCTGCCGGAAAGAGTACTCAGTCCGCTGACCTTAACAACATAGCTGTGGCTGTACATATCACCCTCCTCCTTTGGAGGATTAAAAGCAATAAGACCATCCTGTACGCAAAGTCCGTTCCCGGCAGTTCTGCGATACACCACATTATCGTTGACATCAGCAATGTCTACCTGAATATCAGCAGCATCCGAACAAACAATCATTTTATCATTGAGTTCAATATGCCACGCCGAGCTATCCTTGTCTATATCATTTGCAGGAAATGCTCCCGGCGACGGGTACGCAGTAAATGCATACAGCATATCATTTTCCGGTCCTGCATACGAATCACACGCAAACGTTCCCAAATAATAGCCGAACGACACCTCCTTAAGCTTATATGACAGCAGCGGCATACGGTTTTGCAGCAGTTTATCATCTGCAAGTCCTCCTTTTAAGGAGTCTCTGACCGCTTCACTTAAAGAGGCTGTCCTGGTAACCATGTCAGGCTTCGCATTCACGCCAAGCCTGTACAGCTCCACAGGCATTTCCTCCGGTCTTGTCGTCCATATCGAGTTCATCTGCTCTGACAGTGAATTAATATATGCAGCCGCCTGAAGTCTCGTATTCTCACCGCTGTTTAAAGAAAGCTCCGGCACTCCCTCTAAAAATCTGAAATAATTTATTGAGTTCAGCACCGCATCAAGTGTCTTACCTGAAAGACTTCCCGGTTTACCGCCCCAGCTGTTGTCGGACACATCATATATACTCTCTTCATCCACATCGCAAATCATCTGATTGTACTTATCCACAATCGCCTCAATGCTTCTTGAGGAAAACACACTCCAGTTATCTGCATTAAAAAATTCAATCTCCTTATCAGAGACAGTTCTCTCCGATGTATGTTCATCTGTAGCTTTTTCCTGCTGCCCGGCGTATTTAAACCATACCGGAAGCATACACAACAACAGTATGATTACCCCGAAGATAAATCTTTTTGTCTCAAGTTTCTCCATATAAATTCACCATCTTGTATCTTAAACATTCTTACACGAATGCTTTGTTTCATCCATATCGTAAAAGGCCCACACCTGCCTGCGCCTTTTAAGAATTCAGATAAGATATTATGACATCCCATACATCATCAGTTTCCATGCCAAGCTTCCAGAAAGCAACTCCAGCCATATCGTAATTGCCAACCGCATCAAGTTTAGTTTTTAAGCTTTCTGCATCCTCAAGCCATATCCTGTTGATTGTATCGTCCTTTTTAAATTCGCCATAATACTGTCCCAGTCCGGCATCCCATTCTACACCGGCGTTGTTCTCTGAAAGAAGCTCCTTTGCAGCCGCCATTCCTATCGATCTGGAGGTTACGGCGTATCTTCCATAATCAGAGTAATCATCTTCTTCAATCTCTGCAGCTTCATCCTCAGGAGCCAGAGTCCATACCTGCATATAAAATGGCAATGCATAAATCAATCTTTCAGACGAGACCCTCTGTGATGCATCTGCAGCGCCCTTTACCGTAAAAGGCAGCGATGCGTTCGAACCGGGCTCATTCTGTTTCCAATGTTCACCGTATCCCATAATAATAACATAATCAACAACACTGCTCTGTTCAGAAAGATTATACCATGGTCTCCCGCTCGACACCACATAGTTGTCAACCGATAAAACCAGCCCTCTCCTATGACATTCAAATGATAATTCCCTCAGAAACTCCAGATAATCTGCTGCAAAGTCTCTTTTAATATTTTCAAAATCAATATTAATACCATCAAAGCCATAATCCGCAGCCGCATTCATAAGACATGATATAATATTCTGCCTTGCCTTAGTACTATAAAAAATTGTATAAAGATCGAGTTCTTTGTTGAAATCATCAACCAAAGCCCAGACCTTAAGTCCCAGCTCATGAGCTTTAGCAACATATTCATGACTTGCAAGTGAAGATATATTACCTTCATTATCACTTAACGAAAACCAGGTAGGAGATACCGCCGTAATGCCCTTAGTTCCTTCAAGATATCTCTCCAGGGTATTATTGTCCTCGATATTAAACACCTGATGCCAGACAACACACTGCTTTCTGCCATCCCCCTGAAACGGGAATACACAGTCCGCTTTCTTTTCTGTCTCACTCACAGGTATAATATCTTTTACAGCCCTTGCCCTTATATATCCGACATATCCACCGGTTGTCTGAACCAGATACCAGTTATCCACCTCGTCCAATATCTCAACACTGTCTCCCTTAACAGCCTCATCCATTATCAGGCTTTTTATACCGGCATATCTTCTGACATACTCATTCTTTTTTAAAACGCCCTGCCTGTAATCTCTTACTGAGTCATTTAACAGCACCCTGTCCGGCTCCGCATAAACACGCTTTGAAATATTCGAGAATTCAATCACATAATTCAGACATATATATACCCTGTCATCCTCTACAATGAAAACCTTATAGTCTGTCTCTTTTATTTCATCGCCTATTCTGTAGCGATTTTCCCCCGAAAACGCCTCCACTACGGATGATGGAGATACATATATGAGCTGACCCTCATCACTGTAATAAAATCCTGCGTTTAAATTATCCGTTACCGAATCAATGTCAATATAAGCAAAGCCATCTTTAAAAAATGTATCTGTCTTTATATAATGACCATTATAAAAAACCGCCGCCCTGCCTTCGTTAATATTGTAAACCTCGCTAAATCTGCCCCATCTGCTGCCCGGAATGTATCTAAAAACAGCAAACAACGCCATTAGCACACACGCAATCACAAATACCAGCAATAAAACAGCTTTGGAAGGTCTGTTTTTTATATTATTAAGCATGTCATCCTCCTTAAATATACTTATGATACCTTAATTAAAAGACTATGCTTTTGCAGCAGGCTTAAGATATCCTCCGGCAAAATACTTTTAACCCAATACCATGCTTATTAAAGTATATCATAAATAATACATGCCTCAACACAAAAATCAGCCATCGGTAGCTTTTAATAAAATAACTGAAATAAAATGATTATATAAAGCGTGAAGGTATATCAATATCTACTCAGAAATCTTATCAAACCTAACTTCAACAAGCTTCTTCTCATCATCAATGACATAATCTGCCATATAAGAACCTCTCTCCCTTATTGCACATGTCCTGGCAATTTCTTCTACAGACAGATTTACGCCATCTATATAAATAGGAATGCCATTGTTGTTATAAGTTTTTAATTTTTCTACCATGGGAATATAATACTGCTTTTCTTCATCAGTATTATTCAGCCTTCTCTTCATGAGCCTCCCTTCCAGCAGAAGCTTACCGGAAGAATATATTGTGATAACCCATATTCCCTAACAACTCTGCTGCATATAATAAATTGGAATAAAAAGACTTGTCAGGAATACACCTGAACATGAAATGATAAGAGTTTGTTTGTTATAATGACTACTGAACAAGCAGATGTGAGCCTGATAAAGATAGGCATTGCCTCGCAGCCACACAACTAACTCTTATTAAAATAATATAACACTTTTAAACATTCTTCAATAAGATATTTGAAAAAAATGGTCACAATTTGTAACGTCAGAATTTGTAAGAAAATAATCTTTGCATATAATGAGTAATTAGGTTATACTAAAGATTACATAACTACTGAATTGTTTATTATAAAGGATGTGATAATTTGAAGATAGAAAAAATAGACAACAATAAAATCCGATGCTACTTAGACGGTGACGATCTTTCATCACGCCAGATTGACTTAAAAGAGCTTGCCTATGGAACAGAAAAAGCGAGAAAGCTTTTCCACGAGATGCTTGAGGAAGCCTCCGAGGAGTTCGGCTTTGAGTTTGATGATACGCCTATTATGATAGAAGCGATTCCATTATCATCAGACAGCATCATACTGATTATATCAAAGGTCGATGACCCTGATGAGCTTGATACGCGTTTTTCAAGATTCGCTCCGGGCGCTGATGATGCAGACCTTTCAGAGACATTTTCCTCACTTCTCCCGAAGCTGCTTGAGGGTCTTGAGGATTTAAAAGATGATGCGGATACCGAACAGGATGATGTCCATGATGATATACAGGATGCTGCTTTACCTGAGGCTGAAAAAGATTATGTGCGCATATTCTGTTTTAATAATATAGATGAGATATCCGATGCCGCACAATCCATAGCTTTTTCAGAAGGTGCTAAAAGCTCCGTTTATTTTGATTCAGAGATAAATACCTACTATCTTGTAACCTCTATAGGCAGCATGCCTAAAGATGATTATACAAGATTGTGCAATACCCTGTCCGAGTTTGGCAGACAGATTCGCGGCAATATTGCAACTGCCGCATATTACGAGGAGCATCTTGAAGCAATCATAAAAGAAAATGCGATTGATATTTGCCGCAGCTTATAGCAGGTGCGATTGATATTTGCCGCCGGATTTTTTAGAAAACATACGGGCGCCGGAAACAAAAGATATTAAATCTTATGTTTCCGGCGCCCGCCCACCTTTAAATTCTATT
This sequence comes from Lachnospiraceae bacterium, assembly GCA_017442865.1. Taxonomy (GTDB): domain Bacteria; phylum Bacillota; class Clostridia; order Lachnospirales; family Lachnospiraceae; genus JAFRXK01. The sequence goes on from JAFRXK010000013.1 coordinate 83,095, forward strand.
TTCAAGATTAACCTGTTATTAAATCATTTCTTTTTTTCTTCCGTAAACAAACGCTGCCGCAATTACTGAAGAAATTCCGATAAGTACAATCCACAATGCTACAGAATTATTATCTCCTGTGTTGATGCTTGAACCGCCCTCTCCTGATGCACCTGTGGCTGCTTCACTTGAAGCCTCTGTCGATTCTGCCTTTTCTTCTTCACTTACTGCCTCAGTTGATGCCTCTTCCGACTCTTCCTCACTCTGTGTCTCTTCTTCGCTTGATTCTTCAACCGGCTCAGATTCCTGTGTTTCAGGCTCCTGTGCCTCATTGCCTAAATCAAAAAGGAATAACCACACATATTCGCCGTACTCGTCAGCCTCGCCCGGTACGCTTACTGTCCACCACTGCGCCTTGTAAAGCTTTCCATTATATTTTGCAAGGTCGCCGCCTACGTATGAATTGCCCGGCTGATAATCAGGCACCTCATCAAGGTCTAAAACCTCTGTCCATACATACTCGCCGTACTCATCTGCCTCGCCCGGTGTACTTACCGTCCACCAGCCGCATGAATATACCTTATTGTTGTACAGCACAAGGTCGCCGCCTACATACGCCTTTCCGCTTTCCCAAGGTGTAACCTTTGTTAAATCAATCTCCGGCTGTGGTTCCGGCTCCGGCTCGCTTCCTCCGCCGTCTACCATTGCATTTACAACCTTCCAAGGCATTGCTCCGTTTTCCTCAGGTGTGCCCGGCTCAGCCATTGTCCACCACTGTGCCATATAAACAACGCCGTTGTAATATACGTAATCGCCTGCAACGTATGCCTTTGCGTCATCATAAGGCTCGCTTGCCTTTCCGTCTGCAGTAGAAATAAACTTCCATACATTTGTGGCTCCGTCAACAGGACCTTCGCCCTGAGTCCACCACTGTGCCTCAAAAATACATCCGTGATAATAAACTCTGTCGCCGCCCACATAAACTGCCTCTGAAGAATACATTTCCGGAAGGGCTGCCCTTGGTGATACGATTCCAAGATAATCTGCGCAATAACCGCTCAATTCATTATTCTTATCTGCTCCGGCCTCCCAGTACATTATACCGCCAAGACCTCTTGTCTTTAAATAATCCATCTTATATTTAAGTGATTCAGGGTCGTCATATGTAATAAATGTTTTTGTTTCAGGGCTGTAGAGGTAAGGAACCTTTGCAATGTCATCCCAGTATCTCACATAGCCTCTTTCGCCATTTGTGTAATTAGCTTTAATATCCCAGTATTCGAAGCTTCCGCCTTCCCATGTTCCCTTGTCAGCACCTTCTCCTGCCGGAACCTCTCCATTCGCATAAAGGCTGTCTGCTCCTGCTGCATTTACATTTGCCCAGCCCTTGCCGTAAAAAGCAAGTCCGAGATTTAAATCCGCAAGATTTACTCCCGCTGCTTCATATGCATTAAGAGTATTCTCAATACTGAAGTTTGAACCTGAAGGCTCATTTACATCATAGTATAAAGGTGTATTATGATTTGCATTCGGCTCATAAGGACCATGATAATCGTATGTCATAAGATTAATCCAGTCCAGATAATCATCCATCTGCGTAACCTTTGCATTTTCAATAAATGTAGGGTTAGCGCCTGCCGCAATTGTTATGTAATATTTCTTTCCGTCAACTGCGCTCTGTGCATCGAAGGCTGCTCTTAATTCCCTTACAAGAGCAACATAATTGTCGCCGTCATTGTCACGGTGAGTAATATTGTCTCCGCCTGCAACAGGATATTCCCAGTCAAAATCAATTCCGTCAAAGCCATACTTTAAACAAAAATCCACGCATGACTGTACTGCATTTGCACGCTTTGCGTCATCCGCACATACATCCGAGAAATTTCTTGACCATGTCCATCCGCCGATAGAAATAAGAGCAGTAAGCTCAGGATATAAATCCTTAATCTGCGCAAGTGTTCCGTAATGTCCTGCAACTCCGTTTGCAATATCTGCATTTGTAAAGCCTAAGTCTGCATAATCACCTGATGCAATCTGACCGTCTGCATAAGCATCACCTACAACAACATTTCCGTCTGCATCCAGATTTGCAAATGCAAAATTTAATACTGTGACATTAGAAAAATCAATGTCCATAAGGCTTACATCCCTCGCATAAATATCCCAGTCGGCATAGTAAGCCACACTCCTGCAGTCTGACGCAGCCTTAACACTGCCGCCATTAATGTCAGCACCTGCAAGCACTGTCGATAATACAAGTGCAAGTGCTAAAATTGTTCCCATAACACGTTTCATTAAATTAGTCCCCTTTCCGTTATTAAAACGTTATTTTAATATTAATATTATTTTACCACTTATCATCATTTTATCATTTGCTTCCATTTTGTTTTTTATTGCACATTTTGTTTTCTTTTTATAAAAATACATTTTTACAACCTTTGTGTTCGATAATTTTTTAAAATTTAAAATTATAAGCTCCTCCTTCGTATAGGCTATACAAAAACCTTTGCTGCATTTTCATACCGGTAAAACAAAAAGGACAAATGAATTATATCCTTCACCTGTCCCTTTTCAATCACGTATAAATTTCTGATATGTCAGTCGCTTATATCGGCATCCAGAGCAATTGTAAGCCTGTAATCCGGATAATTTCTCTGAACCTCTTCATAAATTTCATTATATATTCCCTGCCTGTCGGCCGAAAAATCTATAATAATATCAAAGTGAATTGTTCCATCCTTTTCATTGAGATAAAAACCATGCATCTGCAGCACATCATCATGCGCCATAACCATTTTTCTTATGTCGTCATGTATAGTCATGGCTTTGTCGTTCCTTGTGTTTTTCGCATAAACACTTATTCCAGTTATGACGGTATTATGCCTTTCATATACCCTGTTCACAATTTCTCTTTCAAGTGAATCAAGCTCCTCCACCGAATAAAAATCCGGCACCTCAATATGCACGGAGCCTATCAGTCTGTCCGGTCCGTAATTATGAAGAATTAAATCATACGCGCCATACACATCCTTGAACCCGCAAATAGTATTTTTGATATCCTTTGCAATATCGCTGTCTATTCTCTCACCCAGAATATGTGAAATAGTCTCCTTTAGCATATCAAAGCCTGATTTGATAATCACAATTGAAATAATCACGCCAAGCCACGCCTCAACACTTATCTTAAACAAGATAAAAATAACTGCCGCCACAAGTGTTGATGCCGAAATAATCGAATCCATCAATGCATCCTTGCCTGACGCCCTCAGCGAATCGGAATTTACCTTCTCACCTACACTCTTTACATACATTCCAAGAAGTATCTTAACTGCCACAGCCACGCTTATGACAATTAATGACACAGCCGAGTAATCCGGCTTCTCAGGACTGATAATCTTTTTAACTGATTCCACAAGGGAGGTTATACCTGCGTAAAGCACAATTACTGCAATAATTGCAGCACTTAAATATTCCACCCTTCCGTGTCCCAGCGGATGCTTTTTGTCCGGCTGCTTTCCTGCAATCTTAGTACCGATAATGGTTATAACTGATGACAGTGCATCGCTTAAATTGTTAACGGCGTCAAGTATAACCGCAATTGAATTTGCTATAATACCTACCCCTGCCTTAAATGCAGCCAGAAAAACATTTGCCAGTATGCCTATTATACTTGTTCTTACTATAATCTTATCACGATTCATTTTTCACACAGCTTTCTTTTTTAATATTTAATAAACTCTATTATAATATTTATATTACCTGCAATTCTCTTATTCCCCGTAATCTCATATTCCCTGTAAAACCAATACTGCATGTAATACTTATTTTATTAATTTTGTTTACTAAATTTTTATTTGATTTATTTAAATATATCCTATAATATTGTTATTGGCAATTAAATATTTCTTCCCTCTGAACAGAGGTGTTGAAATTCACAATAAAATGTGTTATCATTCCACATAATAAATCAATAAAAGGAGGCAGTAATAATGAACAAGATTTCTAAGGATATGCTTATCGGTGAACTTATTCAGGTTGATATAGGTATCGTTCCTATTCTTATGAGTGCAGGCATGCACTGCATCGGCTGTCCGTCAGCTCAGGGCGAGTCTCTTGAAGAGGCAGCATTTGTACACGGCATCGACGCAGACGCACTTGTTGATACAATTAACGAATATCTCGAGAAAAAGGCAGCAAACGCTTAATATCTACTGCCTGATGCTTAAGCTGCCGCGAGCAGCTTCGCCGTTATAAAGTATAAAGACAGATAAAAGACCTTCAAGGAATATCAATGTGTTTCCCGAAGGTCTTTTTTTATTATTCTTCTTATCTCGCCGGAAGCTGTGCAGCTTGGCAAGGCTCCGATTGCCTTGGGGGTTATATCAGTCCGGCTTTATTAGCCGAAAGCTGTGCAGCTTGGCAAGGCTCTGATTGCCTTACGGGTTACATCAGTCCGGCTACATTTATATTGTATACAAAAAAAGTAATAGTGTCAATATAATGATAAAAATAAAAGCCGAAAACCCACTCCATAGTTAAGCTTTCGACCTTTAGTGCGCCTCCAGGGGCTCGAACCCTGGACACCCTGATTAAGAGATATTATCATTTTTTGTAAATTAAGATATAAAAAAAGAATCTCCACCCGACCAAAGATAAGAGATTCTTTAAACACAGTATAACTGGAATGCAAGTATCATATAGTATTTGCTCAAACCAGCCTCTAATCACATTATAAACATATCAAAAGTCATTTGTAAAGAACTTTTTGCAAATGTCTTTTTTAGAAAGGAGCGATAACGATGATTGAAATAATGAAAAAGCTCTTACCTTATAGAGTATATAGAGATGGCCCACTGCTCACTCTTGAATGTGCATTCAAATCAAGAGAAGCTGCGGAAGATTTTATAGATTATCAGGCAACAATCTCTAATGCACGATATATATTAGTAAAAGTGATTAACGGAGTGCCTGACATAATAGAATATATAAATGTAAATAACAACTGAAAAGAGGTTTTGAAGATGAAAAAAAATAAAATAACAATAATAGCAGCTGCGGCTTTAGCAGTATTAATAACTGCTATTGCAATCGCCGGCTGCAATAAAAACAAATCAGACACCGCTTTACTTGTTTTTATTTGTTAATTAGTAATTGTCCTATAAATCGTACAGCGGTGATTGTAAATTATCTATATACTAATTGTCATTTTAATGATATAATTTTTGCAGGAGGTGTTGAGAATGAATAATCGACCTAATTTAGATGATGATATGTGGTTATTGTACTGTGCAGGTGATGAGGATGATAAGAGATTTGCCGGCACTTATTTTTCAATTCGATTTTGGATTGATTTGGGGATTATAACTGTTGTTATATTGGCAATAATACGTGGTCTGATGTGGTTAAGATATCCAGATTTGTCTGTACGTCAAGTGCTTGGGCGTTGGTTTCGTTTGATTAGATGGTCAGATTTGTTGAATCCTAAATTAATATTAATAATTGGCGGTACAATAATTTTCTCATTGATGCTAACTGGTGCTTGTTTTGGAGTATATTATTTGTTCCGTGAACTTAAACGGTATTTTAGATATTAATCTTAACATAAAATAATCGCCCCGGTCTGGAAAATTTGGCGATTATTTTAGCACATTAATATAAAATTATAAGTTTTGGTGTTAAATCAAACACACCCGTATTTTTAAGATACCATGTTTTTTAAGACGTGTAAATAGATTGAGGTGAAAAAATGAAGAAGAAAATAACGATTTGTATTACTATTGTAGTAATTATGGCAATATTAATTGCCGCCTGTAATAACAATAAAGATAAATCAGCCCTAACAGATACGTCACAGATTGATTCATCTTCCGCAGATGAATCAACTGATATCAACATCGAGGGCAGCATGGATGCTGCGGATGAATCAACTGATGCCAGCATCGAGGACAGCACAGATCCAGCGGATGAAGAGCCTTCAGGCGAAGTTGCAACAGAAGCTGCAACTAAAGCTGAGGAATCTGGCGAAGCATTGACAGATGCATCAATCGAAAAAGAGACGGATGCCAGGGAAGCAGCAACTCCAGCAGCAACAACAAAGGCTGCACCGTCCATTACAAGGGCAGTTCAGCCACAGACGCAGCCGGCAACAACTAAGGCAGCCACACAACCGGCGACAACTAAGGCAGCCACACAACCGGCGACAACTAAGGCAGCACAGCCAACGCAGCCACAGACTCAGGCTCCTAAGCCGACACAGCCGCAGACCCAGGCACCGAAGCCGACGCAGCCGCAGACCCAGGCTCCTAAGCCGACGCAGCCACAGACTCAGGCTCCAACCAAAGCTCCTGTATGGCACGAGCCGGAATATCGCACCGAGCAGGTGTGGGTAGTAGATAAGCCGGCATGGACGGAAGAGATTAAGACACCAAAGCAAGTGCCAGTGTATGATTTGGTTGGGTATATAGTATGTACTTGTGGTTTTGAAACGCGTAGTGTAAATGAATGGCTTGAACATGAAGATATGCATTTAGATAATGAAATCCCATATGCATATAAAAACGAAGCAAGGAAAGAGATAATCGGTTATAAAACCGAATATGATATATCTTATGTGGAGCATCCGGCAGAGGGGCATTATGAGACACGACAGGTGCTTGTTAAGCCAGGCTACTGGGAATAGGGAATAAAATTTAATATTGATACACAGAAATCCTTTTGGTTAAATTCAAGAGGATTTTTTGTTACATAAAAACAATGACAGACAGTCCTTATTGGCTGTCTGTTTTTATATATAAAAATTTAAATTTAAGGAGGCATACTATGAGACATTTAACAATTAAGACAGGAAGAATCCTGTCAGTATTAATCGCAGCATTGTTAATACTGTCGAGTGTTTTGATTGCTCTGCCGGCAGACACAGTTGCTTTTGCAGCTGCCGGAAGTATAACAGGCAAAGCAATCACACCGGATAATCCGAACAGTCCACATTACATGGGAAGTGAGCCGGTATTTACGGTAACTGATACCAAGGGTATTCATAACGCACTGTGCATTAACTATTCCGCATCAACCCCAAAGGTCGGGGATGCCACAGGTGAACCAACACTTTCCAGTAATCAGCAGCTGAGAATAGTAATGTACTATGGCTATGGTGGGCCAGGATATCAGCCATCATGGTACGAAAGCAGGGGACTTGGCTGGACCGCAACAGCAATGACCGCATCAGCGGTCAATGGTGATACTGCTGGCGGTAAGTCCACTAACTTCTATCAGCAGTTTTTTGGTCAATATAATCTGGCTGCTCCGCCTTCCAGTTTCAAGGTATACACGGTATCAACAAAGTCAGGCTACCAAAATCTTGCGTACTGGGTTGTTGAACAGCCTAAGTATGGTGCTTTGGAAGTTTATAAGCGTTCTGCAAACGAGAGCATTACTAATGGTAACAGTTGCTACAGTCTTGAAGGCTGTGTGATCGGTCTTTACAAGCACGGCAGCACTGCTGAAGTAGGCAGATTTACAACTAATGCTGTCGGTTATGGCGGTAAGATAGGTAACTTAGAGCCGGGGCAGTATGACATCAAGGAGCTTCAGGCTCCTAAGGGATTGGTATTAGATCAGACAATAGTAACAGTTACGGTCGAGGCTGACAAGACTACTACTTATACCCTTAAAAACCAGCCGGCAAATGACCCGGTTGGATTACTGTTGCAGAAGGTTGACGCTGAGGGCAATCCTGCGGCTGTCGATAATGGCACATTTGCTGGAGCGCAGTATACCTTTGAATACTTCGACGGACAGTATTCAGAGGCAGAACTTGTAGGAAAAACAGCAAAAAGAACTTGGATATTTGCAACAAATGAGAAAGGAAGAATTAGATTAGCAGATGCGGATAAGGTATCTGGTGATGAATTATATATTGACTCATTGTTAGGTAATCCTGTAGTACCTGTCGGCACACTCCGCATTCATGAGACTAAGGCTGTAAAGGGCTATCTGCTTGACCCTACAGTTTATGTTATCAATATTGTCCTTGAAGAGTTTACAGGCATACTGATTAAATCGTACCAGCCTGTCACATCGCCGGAGCAGGTAATCAGAGGCGGAGTTGAGCTTAACAAGATTGACAGCCGCAGCGGTAAGCCGCTTGAAGGTGTTGAGTTTGTCGTTAAGGATGCTACAGGTACTGTAGTAGCAACATTAGTAACAGATGCTGCCGGCTATGCTGCTACAGCCAATAATTCGTTAGTGTATGGCAGTTATACATTAGTCGAGACTAAATCAAAGACTGGCTACTCACTGGATGCGACACCAAAGCCATTTGAAATTACCGAAAATGGCAAGATGGTATGTTTCACTGGTGATTCCAGTATTCCTAACACGCAGCAGCCAGGATATATTGAGATAGTCAAGACGGATGAAAAGACAGGCAAGGCTATTGATGGAGTAGAGTTTACAATCTACTCTGATAAAGACTGCACCAAGCTTGTGCAGACAATTATTACAGACGCAGCCGGAAAGGCAAAGTCTAAGGCATTGACAGTCGGAACATATTATGTTAAAGAGACCAAGGCTAAGATAGGATATGTATTACCTACAGAGGTGTTTGAGGGCAAAGTTACAGCAGCCAATGCAACTAAGATTGAAGTTACAAATAAGCCGGTTATGCTTACAATCAAGCTTACTAAGACTGATGATAAGAGTGGTGCAGGGGTAAGCGGTGCAGTATACTCACTCTATGCGAGAGAGGATATTGTTACAGCTTCAGGTGATGTCGTGTATACTGCCGGAAGTTTAGTTAAGGATTTCCCTGAGACAAATGACAGCGGTGCTGCAACGTTAAGAAATCTTTATCCCGGCAAATATTTTGTCAAGGAAAAGACAGCTCCATCATCAGGAATCTATCAGCTCGATACAACTGAACATGATGTTGAAGCTGTGGCTGATGAATCATCACCAGCAGTTATTACTGCAAATGTTGAAGTTACAGAAAAACGTGCTCCGGGCTATTTACAGATTGTAAAGACAGACGAGAGCAACGGTGAACCGCTTGAAGGTGTTGAATTTGGCATCTACAGTGATGAAGCTTGTACAAAGCTTGTGCAGACTTTGGTAACGGATGCAGCCGGAAAGGCAAAGTCTAAGGCTTTGTCAGAAGGTAAATATTATATCAAAGAAGTAAAGGCTAAAGAAGGTTATGTTTTATCTACGGAAGTACACGAAGGTATAATTAGTGCATCAAAGACTACAACCGTTAAGATTACTAATAATCTTATTAGAGGCGGTGTAAAAATCGAAAAGACAGATGCTATATCAGGCAGTACACCTCAGGGTGCATCAACTTTTGAAGGCGTTGAGTTTACGATTTGTAAAATCACACACACGGAAAAAGGAGTATACCCTGAAGAAGTAATGACTATTGTTACAGATAAAACTGGCATTGCTCAGACAGATGCGGATGCACTTGAATATGGCAGCTACATGATTTATGAATCAAAGGTTTCAAAGGGACTTAAGATTAATGACAAGCCAATAAGCTTTAAAATAACCAAACCGGGATATGTAGACCTTACAGGCAGTAAGGGCATTGCGGATGAGGTTATCCGTGGCGATATTAAGGGAATCAAGTCAGCATCAGACGGAGTAAGGCTTGCAGGAGTACCATTTAAAATTACATCCGTAACAACCGGAGAGAGTCATGTTATTGTGACAGATGCAAACGGTGAGTTTGATACATCATCATCAAGTAGACCTCACAGCAGTAACACCAACAGAGGCATGGAAGCTAAGGATGGTGTGTGGTTTGGAGCAGGTGAGCCGGATGATAATATTGGTGCTTTGCCATATGACACTTATATCATCGAAGAGCTTCCATGCGAAGCTAATGAGTACATGATACTCATAGAGCCATTTAAGACCGTAGTATCTAAGGATGCTGTTACAGTTGAGTTAGATACAATTATCAATGAGTATCGTCCATCTCCAACAATCCACACTGTAGCAACTGATAATATCACCGGCAGTCATGTATCCAATCCTGAAGGCAAGGTTACACATACTGACAGGATATACTATGCAGGAGCTCAACCGGGTAAGACTGTTCCTATTAAGGCATATCCGGTGTTTAAGGATAATGGTGAGGCTGTATTAAATGATGGTCAGCCTGTTAAAATTGAGACAACTTTTGTTCCTGATGCAGTCTCAGGCTTTATAGATTTAACATTTACATTCGATGCATCACAGCTTGCAGGCAGGGCAATAGTATATTGTGAAGGATGGTATGAAGATGACAGACTGATAACCTTACATGCTAACCTCGATGACGAAGACCAGTCAATATACTTCCCGGCTATCCACACTACCGCAACCGGCAAGGATGGCAAGACCATAACAGCTGATGGAATACAGACAATCACAGATAAGATTGACTACATTAACTTTACTGACGGCAAGTACAGGGCAGTTACATCTGCAATGATACTTGATGATAAGGGCAATGTAACCGAGTTTAAGGTTAACGGCCAGCCTGTTATGAATGAAACATGGTTTAATGCTGCTGATTTAAGCGGCACCGTTAATGTTGAACTGAAATTCAACGCAACCGGAATCGCTGGCAAGGTTGTCATTTATGAGAAAGTATATGATGAGAATGGCAATCTCATTGCCAGACATGAAAATCCAAAGGATGAAGGACAGACAGTAACTATTGTTCCACCGCCTGAAACACCAAAGACGGGCGATAATGTGTGGATGCAGGCTGCTGCATTGATTGCACTATGTCTTGCAACATTGGCAATCGCTGCAATCCTTGCTTTTAGAAGGAGAAAAGCAGTTTAAATTTTATGACTAACAGCACAAAAAGGCAGCCATTCAGACTGCCTTTTCGCTTTTCAAGCAGTCTGAAACACAGGCTGCTATTTTTATACTCAAAAATAAGGCGTTTTATTTTTGCAGACGATACTTTTATCGTCTGTTTTGTTTTTCGGGGCTGTCAAAATACGCAGCCCTTTTTCATAAAAGATAAAGGAGAGGATCTATTATGACGTTTAGAATTGAGAAAAACGGTAATTACACAATCATGTGCAATCACCACCTGCAGAACAGAAATTTATCACTAAAGGCAAAAGGACTGATGTCTGTCATCCTGTCGTTACCTGATGACTGGGACTACTCATTGAAAGGACTAGCAGCCATATCCAAAGAAGGTATTGACAGCATCAGAGCTGCTCTTACGGAGCTCGAAGCGGAAGGATATATAGTACGTACCCAGATTCGCACCCCCGGCGGTCAGTGGGACGTAGAATATACTATCTATGAAAGTCCTCATGCCGAAGTGATGCAGCATGATACAAACTGTCATAGTGCCTCTCAGACCACCGCATTGGAAAATCCAACACGGCCAGATACCGCATTGGATTTTCCGATACGGCAAACCCGACACGGTAAATCCAACACGGAATTAAATACTAATAATCAAATACTTAATAATAATATTATTAATAATAATCTATCTAATCAATCAGAATCATCTGACGAAATAACTTTGGTTGCCATCCACGAACAGATTGACTATAACGGACTGACTGCCGAACCGGATGCGAAGATAGATGTGATAGATGGAATCGCAGACATAATGTATGAGGCAATGAACAGCAGCAAGCCTTTATACATAAATGGATTTTCTCGCCCTGCCACAACTGTCCGCAAACAGCTGAAGAAACTACGTGCTGAGCATATACGGTTTATTATTCATTCCCTGTCAACGTCGCTTCCAGCAATCAAGAATTACAGGTCATATATGCTTACCACGCTGTATAATGCTCCAAGCACTTACTGGATGTCTGACAGACCGGCCACAACTAAGGCATCTGAACCGGATAGAAAAACCGTCCAAAAGTCTAAAAACAGATTTCACAATTTTGAACAGCGAGACAATGATTACAATGATGTGATACTTGATATCAGCAAAATCTAGAAAGAAAGAAGGTGAGATTCATGGAAGAGCTTGCAAGAAAAATTATAGCTTTGTCAATCAGTGCCAACAAAATAACAGCAAGAGTTTTTGCAAATGCCATCCGTGAGTATAACCGCCGTCCGGCAACACTTAAACATGGCGAACAGACTCTTGAAGAACTGTATCGTTCCGGTGCAACACTTCAGAGTATAGAGATTACTGCAAAAAACATTGGTACGTTTACGCCCGTGGCAAATAAATATGGCGTTGATTTCGCACTCAAAAAAGATATCACAAATGAGCGTTACCTGGTATTTTTTAAGGCGAAAGACATTAACGTTATTAACCAGGCATTCAGTGAATACGCTGCCATCACGGCCGGCATGGAGCACGCCGAACCACAACAGCAGCGTGTAAGCATTTACGAAAAAATCCGCCATTACAAAGAGCAGATTCAAAAAGCCATTGAGGAACAGCGAAAGAAGCAGGAGCAAAAGCATGAAAAATCAAAAGAGCAAAAAGAAACAGAAAAGCCGTTTGACCCTAAGGAAATGGCAAGAGAGCTTTCAGGGCGTGATGAACCGGAACATTCTTTCTGATTTCCACCGTGACAACTATAATAAGCTGATTGGTCGCATCAAAGAAGCATCCTTGCAACGAGTCAAAGACAGATGGCTGATATATCTGGCATACTCAGCTGTGTTTTATTTTGCAAATAAATTCACAGCAGTATATCTGTCCTTTCCGGAATCTGTGCCGTCATATAACAGGTTTCTTGCTACCTTTACCCGGTTCAGCTTTACAGCCGGAGGCAGTCTGTTACCTGTTATATCACCAAAGCCGCTTGCAGCAGGAGCTTTATGTGTGACCGCACTGGCACTTTATCTTGGTTATCATGGCCATGGTCAAAAAAAATACCGAAAAGGCAGAGAATATGGCTCATCTGGATGGGGAACGGCATCCGACATTAGAGACTTTGTCGATCCGGTTTTCAGAAACAACATGATATTATCATCGACTGAATTTCTGACGATGAACAGCCGTCCAGAAAAATGGTGGACTGCACGTAACAAAAATGAGCTGTTAATAGGTGATTCCGGATCCGGCAAGACTAGATATAATGTCAAGCCCAACATTATGCAGATGCATTCGAGCTATGTTGTTACGGATCCGAAAGGCACTCTGGTTATTGAAACCGGCAAGATGCTGCATGACGGTGGCTATAGAATAAAAATACTTAACACTATTAATTTCGCTAAATCAATGCATTATAATCCATTCGTCTATCTGCACAGTGAAAAGGATATATTAAAGCTTGCAAATTGCATCATTGCCAATACTAAGGGTGAAGGAGAAAAGAGCGGTGAAGACTTCTGGATAAAAGCAGAACGATTATATTACACTGCACTGATAGCTTATATATACTATGAATGTCTTGAAGAAGAAAAAAACTTCAGCACACTGCTTACTCTGATTGACGAATCTCAGGCAAGCGAAACTGATGAGAATCATCAAAACCCGGTAGACCTGTTGTTTAATGACCTTGCCATGAAGAATCCCAGCCATTTTGCAGTAAGACAATACAAAAAATATAAGCTTGCTGCCGGCAAGACGGCAAAAAGCATTATGATATCCTGCGGAGCAAGGCTTGCCCCATTCGACATTCAGGAAGTGCGAGATATCATGTCATACGATGAGCTTGAACTTGACACTTTGGGCGACAGCCTTACAGCACTATTCGTAATCATGAGCGACACTGATGATACATTTAACTTTATTATAGCAATGATGTATAGCCAGATGTTTAATGTTTTGTGCGAAAAAGCAGATGATATGTACGGCGGAAGGCTGCCATACCATGTGCGCTGCATACTTGACGAGTTTGCCAATATCGGCGAAATACCAAAGTTTGATAAGCTTATTGCAACCATCCGCAGCCGTGAAATATCAGCTACAATCATTCTTCAGGCACAATCACAGCTCACCGCAAAGTACAAGGAAGCTGCAGATACAATCATAAGCAACTGCAACACAAGAGTTTTTCTCGGCGGTACAGATAAAAATACTCTTAAAGACATGGCAGAGCTTTTAGGCAAAGAGACGATTGATTTATACAATGAGTCAGAAAGCCGTGGAAATACCACATCCCACAGCCAGAATTTTCAGAAGACAGGCAGGGAACTTATGACCCAGGACGAAATATTCCGCATGGACGGACGGAAATGTATTGTGCTGCTTAAGGGATGTCCGCCATTTCTTTCTGATAAATACGACATTACAAAGCATCCCAATTATCATATGCTTGCGGATGCAGACCCTAAAAACAAATTTGATGTAGAGGCTTACATCAAGCATCTGACTTCCAAAAATAAGGCGGTTGTCAAGAAAAATGAAAAGTTTAGTTTATTTATGATTCCTACTTAGGAATCTATTTTTATATTACAAGGAGGAAATATTTATGGAGTTTTTCACATCCGCAGTTACTACTATGCAAACCATTGTTTTCGCGTTAGGAGCTGTCTTTGTCGTCATAGGCGGCTTAAACTGGCTTGACGGTTACTCAAGCGACTCTCCAGGTGCAAAAAATACCGGACTTAAGCAGCTCGTAGCAGGCGGAGGCATAATTCTTATTGGAATTACATTAGTTCCTAAGCTCGCTGGTGTATTTGGATAAAAGGGGGTATGAATCATGCCTGATTTTTTAAATCCATTGGAATGGCTTGGACTTCCCACATTCAGCGACATGATCGATTTTTTTAAAGGAATAATAATCGCTGGCATACTTGGCAGCTTCGAGGAACTGGGCAACTTTCATAAGCACAACATCCTGATGAACTCGCTGTATTCATCTTTGGGCAAATCCCCATCAGAATGGAACACTTCAATATTCTCAGCCATAACCGGAATGGCTGAGAATGTACTTATGATAGTTGCAGCAGTCATCATATCATTTGTCATTACATATGATTTGGTTCAGAGCGTCAGTGAGCATAATTCAAAACAGGATTTTGAAATATCTATACTAATTAAGTGGCTTGCAAAATCAGGACTGGCTGTTTATCTTGTGAGCAACAGCATGACCATAGTTAACGGCATATTTACTGCCAGCTCATGGATTATTGAGAAAGCATCAAGCTATCTTTATTCTGATGCAGCACTTAATCCTGAAGTCATGATAGAATTCTATAGGAATTCTCTTCAGGATAAATCAATATTCAGCCTGTTTTTAATACAGGCTGAAATTTTAACGGCCAATATAGCTGTCATAATTGTTATGATAGTGGCTGAAGTCATTATATGGAGCCGCATGATTGAAATATTCATGGTTATAGCAGCTTCCCCTATTCCTTTTGCGACACTAATGAATCGTGACTGGTCAGATATAGGCAGGAACTACATCAAGCTGATATGTGCTTATGGATTTCAGGCTTATCTTATAATGATAATATTCGCTGTGTATTCAGCACTGATTGGCTCGATAGCATATTCTGATTCAATCACATCATCCGTAATAACTCTTATTACGTATACATTCTTATTCGGCTATATGCTGTTTAAAACAGAAGCTATCGCAAAATCAATATTCTGTGCCCGATAAAAAAAGATGGGAGATGATAGTTAATGGGATATGTCAATATACCCAAAGATCTTACTAAGATAGACCGCAAGGTTATGCTTAACCTTACAAAACGGCAGCTGAGCCTTTTTATTCCGGCAATTATTCTCGGCATCGGTGCTTATCTGCTGACCTACAAAAAAATTGGCACTAACGCAATGTATCTCACAGTTGCAATAATAGTGCCGTTTTTTTATGCAGCATTATATAAAAACAGAGATAACGAAAGAATTGAAGATATTATACTCAGATATCTTAAATTTAAATATTTCAGCTGCAACACAAGAGTTTTTACCAGCAGAAATATATATAAGTGGATAATCAGGAAGGAGGGTGAACATGCCACAAAAAAAGCAGGAAACAGTCCAGTTAAAGCCTCAAAAAAGCATCCTGGACAAAGTAAAAGAAACGTTCACAGGAAAGCAGATAAAAAGCGTCCAGGACACAATACCATACATCAGAATGCTTAAATCCGGCATGTGTAATACCGGTGAAAGAACTTACAGCCGTACTATTGCATTCTCGGATATTCAGTACCAGCTCGCAAAAGAGGATGACAAAAAGAAGATATTCGGTGAGTGGTGCAGCGTCATCAATTACTTCAATCAGGATATTCCTTTTGAGCTTACTTTTGTTAACACAACGTCCCTGGCATCCGACATTGACGGTCTTACCTGTGTTCCTTACAAGGATGACGGCAGAAATGATATAAGGGATGAATACAGCAGCATCATTAAAGATAAGGCAGTGCTTGGCAATAACGGCATCCGCCGCTATAAATATCTTACCTTCAGCGTTGATGCTGACGATGAAGGTGCTGCAAAAAGCCGGCTTGCTGCACATGAAGCCGCAATCCTCAAAAACCTTAAAGAAATGGATGTACCTGCAAGAACTCTTACAGGTACACAGAGACTTGAAACTCTTTATACAATTATGCATCCATTCCGCACAAAAATTTTTAATTTCCAATGGAAGTGGCTGTCCACTACCGGACACACCACCAAAGATTATATTGTTCCAAAAGAGCTTAAATTTTATGACACCTATATCAGGCATGACGGCCTGTATTCATCATGTTCATCAATCTTCCTTCCGGCGGCTGAACTTGAAGACAGCTTCTTGTCGGACATCCTTTCCGTCAACTGCTGCATGACCGTAAGCATACATGTACTGCCTGTTGACAGAAAGAAAGCTCTTAAAATAGCCAAAGACACATATACTGATTTGCAGTCAATGAAAATCGACGAACAGAAGAAAGCAGTACGTGCCGGATATGACATGGATACTCTGCCGGATGAGCTTGTAGACAGTCTTGATGAAGCAAAGCAGCAGCTTGCTGCCATGAAAAAGAATTCAGAGAAAATGCTTATAGCAACAATAGTCATTATGAATACGGCACAGTCTCCGGAAGCGCTCAAAAAAGATATTAACATTATATCTTCCATTGCAGACAAGGCAGGATTTGAGATGTATCCGCTGCGTTACAGGCAGGAGGAGGGATTTCAGTCGATGCTGCCGCTTGGTGTTAATAACCTGACCTGTGACCGCACTCTTGATACAAGCTCCCTTGCCGGATTTGTACCATTTACAACAAATGAGCTTATTATGCCCGGTGGTCAGTATTACGGCGTCAATGCTCTAACCAAAAATCTTATAATGGCCAACCGCAACAAACTCCACAATCCCAACGGTCTTATACTCGGCACGCCCGGTGCCGGCAAGGGAATGTTCGCCAAAGCTGAAATCACGGATGTACTTCTGAAAACTGATGACGATATCATTGTCTCAGATCCAGAAGGAGAGTATTCTCCGCTTGTAGAACTGCTCGGCGGACAGGTTATTACCCTCTCTACAAAATCAGGCTGCTATGTGAATCCGCTTGATATTAATCTTAACTATGACGACGAAGATCCTATAGCCTTCAAATGTGAATTTGTCCTGTCCTTCTGCGAGCTTGTAGCTGCCCCGAAAACAGGCCTTGATGCTCTTGAAATAGGCATAATTGACCGCTGTGTAAGAAAGATGTATGAGCCGTTCATGGAAAACCCTGAAAATGCGCAGCCTCCTATTCTTGAAGATTTTTATAATCTGCTCAATGAGCAGGACACGCCGGAATCAATACGTCTTGCAAGAGCACTTGAGATATACGTGCATGGAAGCCTTAATTATTTTAATCACCATACAAATGTGGAACTCAACAACCGTTTTGTAAGCTACAACTTTAAACCTCTCGGAAAACAGCTTAAAAAGGTTGCCATGCTCGTCATGCAGGACCAGGTATGGAACAAAGTATCCATCAACAGAAATATAAGTGAAACAGGCGAGGTAGTAAAACACACATGGTTTTATGACGATGAATTTCATCTGAGGCTTAAAGAGCCGCAGACTGCAGCATTTGCGGTTGAAATCTGGAAGCGTTTCCGAAAGTGGGGCGGCATCCCTACCGGCATTACACAGAATGTCAAAGACCTTTTAAGAGCCAATGAAGCTGAGGATATTCTTGATAACTCCAAATTCATTGTACTTCTTGATCAGGCGGAAGGCGACCGAACAATACTCGCTGAAAAGCTTAAAATCAGCGATACGCAGTTAAGTTATATTGATAATGCCGCACAGGGACATGGACTTATATTCTATGGGCGTGTAGTAGTGCCGTTTGAGCATGAAATTCCATCTGATACAAATCTCTACGCAGCCATGACAACCAAATTAGAGGAAGTGCATAAGAATGATTAAAGAAACTGAAAAACCAAAATCAAAAGGAAGTCAGGGCAGAACATCATATTATTTAAGATTCAATGAAAGCGGCCGTAGAAATTACAGCCGCTTTCATGCTGCAGGAATACCGGTATCTGACGCTGTACGAAATACGGACACAGCTATAACCCAGTCTGATCAGTCAGACGGGACAGATATGGCAAAGGATATCATCTCAAAATCATCAGCTGTAATGCCATCTCAAAAAAAGCTCTCCGGCATAAGCAGATACAGACGCTATAAACGAGTAAAATCTAACGCTTCCAGTGAAGATTATAAAAAAGCTGAGATTTCAGACACCTTGAAAAACAAGCTCTCTGATATATCCTCTTCTGATAACAGGAAGCCTGCACAGCCATCATCCGGTTTCTTAAAATCAGGCAGTGGTAAAGCACCTTTAGCAGCTTCGGTTTCTGCTGCACGCAGCAGCACTAATTCCAAAGCCAGCACACAAAAAAATCCTGAAGCTCATAGCGACAGTCAAAAAGTGTTTATAAAAAAGGAGTATCAGATGCAAGCCATAGCTGCTGCATCAGGCGGCTCGGTAAATCCGATTGAAAAAATCACTGCCAATATCACCGGCAGTAAGCCACAAATTAAAAAAGAAAAGCCGGCATTACTGCCGCCTGTAAAGGATAAGAGCAGCAGATTTATTATATCAGCACTGATAACCATGCTGTCACTGCCGGTAATCTTAATTTTAGGAGTAATAATGATGGCTGTATCAATCCTGCCTTCTGCTGCATCATATGCAGATGAGCAGTTTGACGCTTACCGCACAGGAATAAACGGTTACAACAGCATCCCCGCCAATCCGATTGATATATCTTCACCTGTCAGTGAAGAGGCTTTATCAGATCCACGTTTTTCAGCAATAATACATGAGGCTGAAAAATATCTTGGATATCCTTATGTATGGGGCGGCAGCTCTCCAACAACAAGCTTTGACTGCTCCGGCTTTGTCTGCTGGGTATATCGTGAAAGCGGCGTATACCCTCTGGAAAGGATGACAGCACAAAGCATATATAACGAATGCTCGTACATCTCTTCATCCGCCGCCCGACCGGGTGACCTGGTGTTTTTCACCGGCACGTACAACACCAATAAACCAGTTACACACATCGGCATATATGTAGGCAACGGCTGCATGATACATGCCGGTGATCCAATTCAGTATGCGTCAATTAACACTGACTACTGGAGAAGCCATTTTTACGCATTTGGCAGATTACCATTACTTTAAACAAGGAGGATTCTTATGAAAAAAATTGTATCTCTTATTATTCTTATATTACTTCTGACAGCTCCGGCAGCTGCTGCATATGCGACAGAGCCGGCACAGCCGGAAAGCCACAGTCTTTCGGAAACAGAAGCATCCGGTGAAACCGCTGCTGCTACAAAAGCGGAATCTGAAGGCAGCACTGAAGCGCATTCTTATGACGGCAATGCTGAAACCGTTGCTGCTACAAAAGTGGAACAGCAGCCAAACCACTCAAACGAATCTGCCGCTGCTACAGAATCAGAATCTGAAGGCAGCACTGAAGCTTCAACTCTTCCGGCTCACCTTACCGGCAATGGAACAGTAATAAGCAGTGAGCGTGCTGAAGATGGCAAAGTATTCTATACAATAGAGGCTGATGATGGAACTGTCTTTTACCTGATTATCGATAATAACGGAATTCAGAATAATGTATACTTTCTAACGCCGATTACTAAAGATAATCTTGCATCTGTCGCAAAATCAAAAAAAGACAGCAGTTCATCTATCTCATCCATCCTGTTTCCTACAGAATCAGATGCAGATGCAGAATCAGAACTCAGCACTGAGGCAGCATCAATGCCGACAAACCCTACACAGGGAAATTTTCTATCACGCAACTGGAATATCATCTTAATATTCACTGTTGCCGCTATTGTTTTTGTAATTATGTATTTCAAGAAAATCAAAAATAAAAAGCCGGTATTTGCAGAGGGCGATGATGAACTTGAAGAAAGTGAGCCGGAAGAAAATGAACCGGAAGACACAGACTATGAAGAAGAATCGGAGGAAGAATAAAAATGAATAAGGTTATACTTATGGGAAGATTAACAAGAGATCCTGATATACGTTATTCTCAGGGCAACAACATGGCAGTTGCAAGATACACACTTGCAGTTGACCGCAGATTTCAAAAAAGCAGTGACAATGCAGACCAGCAGACAGCAGACTTTATTTCCTGTGTCGCCTTTGGCAAGTCAGCAGAGTTTGCAGAGAAGTATCTTCATCAGGGTACAAAGCTTGTGATAACAGGGCATATACAGACAGGAAGCTATACAAATAAAGATGGCCAGAGAGTATACACTACTGATATAGTAGTTGAGGATCAAGAGTTTGCAGAGAGCAAAGCTGCTTCACATGGCTCCGGTTCAGCACAGCCACAGGAAATGCCGCAGCCTTCAGATACTGCTCCGGACGGATTTATGAATATTCCTGAAGGCGTTCCGGACGAGGGACTTCCTTTCAACTAAATATTTTTGCTTTGCTGCAGGGATGTCACTAAAGACTTCCCTGCTTTTATTTTACAACTTTAAGGAGGCATATAAAATTGAAAAACAAAATACTTTTATCATTCTTCTTTGTATTAATTCTCACCGGCATTACATCAACAGCTGCATCAGCAAAGGCACCGGATGATATAAATGCATATCCAAACACATATATCAATTCAGGGAATGATTTAGCCGACCTGTTAGGCATAGCATCAACGCAGACAGGTTATTACAGGGCGGAGAATACGCCTACTAAATACGGCATCTGGTATGGTTATCCTAATGATGCCTGGTGTGCGATGTTTATAAGCTGGTGTGCTGATCAGGCAGGCATACCGACAGACGTAATCAAGCCCTTCTGCCGTTGCAGAAGTGAAGCAGCATGGTTCCAGCAAATCGGGCGGTGGGCGGAGCCATCAGGATATGTCCCTAAAGCCGGGGATATAATCTTTTATCACTATAATGGCAGCACAATCAATCATGTGGGTATTGTAACCGGTGCCGACAATCAATATGTGTACAGCATCGAGGGTAATCATAACAATGCAGTGGAATCTACGCTGCATGAGCTTAACGACCCGGCAATAGTCGGATATGGTCTTCCAGCGTATGCTGCATACACAGTGCAGTACGCCGGTGACCCAGTTTATAGATTTTATAATCCCCGTTCTGGGGAACATTTTTATACCTCAATTACGTCCGAAAAAAACAGCCTGATAAACACATCAAAGGCATGGATATATGAGGGCGTCGCATGGATTGAGTCCGGTAATGAGCAGCCGGTATATAGGCTATATAACCCTAATGTAGATGACCACCACTACACAGTGAGTGCAACAGAACGAGATATGCTTGTCAGTGCCGGATGGAAGTACGAGGGTATATCGTGGGTTACCTCATCTTCCGGCAAGCCAGTTTACAGATTATATAATCCTAACGCAATATCTGGAGCACACCACTACACAGTGAGTGCAACAGAACGAGATATGCTTATCGATGCCGGATGGCGATATGAAGGTGTGGCGTGGTATGGGCAGTAGAACCACAATCATTTAATGTCTTTAACAGACGAACAAATCAGGCGTTATCATTCTGCATCCAGCAAGGATCAGAAGCATAACGCCAGATTTTGTGCGTACTACAAATACAAATAATAATTTCAGGAGGTAATGAAATGAGCGTCTATGAAGATATCTACGGAGCTTTTGAAGAAGAAGCCGTAACCGATGAAAGCGAGTTTGAAAAGATGGAAGGATGGGATGAGAATGAGCAGCCACAGCCAGAAGAATAATAACTATGAAGTACTCAAAGAATCACGAAGAACCATTGTGACGGAAATCCTTGAATCGATGAAAAAAGAAGGACTGAACTGGACAAAGAGCTGGGCATCTAACAGCCGTCCTTACAATCCTGTATCAAAGGTAAGATACAGAGGCGGCAATGTATTATGGCTTTCAATCGCAGCCTATAAAAATGGATATGAAGATCCTCGCTGGGTCACTTACAAACAGGCACAGGATAAAGGATGGCAGGTCAGGAAAGGCAGCAAAGGTGTTGCCCTTGAGAAATGGATTGTCAAATCAGTAACTAAACTGGAATCAATCGATGATACTTCCGATGCTGATGAACAGCCCAAAGAGTATGTTAGTCATGAGTTCCTTGTTCCATACAGATTCACGGTGTTCAACGCAGAACAGATAGAGGGTATTCCGCCGCTTGAACGAACCGCCCTGCCGAAGGATCAGATGTATCAGCTTGCAGCCGAAGTAATCGCATCCTCAGAATGCCCTATAAAAGAATCAAAAAACGACAGATGCTACTATGTTCCTTCTGAGGATGCAATATACCTTCCACATGAAGACAACTTCCACACTAATGAGGGAAGACTGGCAACAGCACTTCACGAGATGGCACACAGCACAGGACATCCGTCCAGGCTTAACAGACCAATGTCAGGCGGCTTTGGTTCTCCCGAATATGCAAAGGAAGAGCTTATAGCTGAGATTGCTGCTGCGTTCACTCAGCAAAGTCTTGGAATATCGCTTGAGAATAACCTTGAGAATCATGCAGCATATCTTCAGAGCTGGATAAGTGTGCTTGAAAATGATCCAAACGAACTGTTCCGTGCAGCAGCTGCTGCGGATAAGGCATCTGACAGAATCATTGATAATTATGAGCATTATCTTGAAATGAATCCTCAGCGTGAAGTACCGGAAGAATTTAATTCTTTCCACATTCGTGGATTTGAGAGAGGAAATGCAAGAGATACTATTTTATTTTCTATGAATGGACAGGACCAATCAGCGGATATTTGGCAAAAGGGAGATAATTATTACATTACTCTTGGTGAATCTTATGAATACCTTTTAGCCGATGAAGCAAAGCAAGCATATGACACATGGAAAGATGCAAGCAAGACTATAGATTACTATGGCACAGAATACAGAGTAATTGAGAAATGGGAAGCAGATGGCATAACTTACTCCATAGGCTGTGTAGAGGCTGATGATGGAACATGGTATGCAGGACAAGCGGTTGATACATCCAAAGACTTTCATGGTGTATACAATTATGAATTTAGTACTGACAGACCATCAAGAGGAGACGTTGAAGAAATGCATATTAATCATCTTGCAGAGATTGATATTGACCGATATGAAGCTGAGTTTGGAGCCGATGGAAACCATGTTTTTTCAAACAATAGTACTCTTGATAAGTCAATCACTGAAAAATTGGCCGAAAAGAAATCAGAACTCGGCGACCGTATCACTTCATTTAGCAATGCTTCTCTTGTACAGGATGCAGCCGCTTTGGAATAACAAATTTAATATTCTTCTTTAAACAGAGAGTCTTTCCGGCTCTCTGTTTTTTAACGAAAATTTTAAGGAGGCCTGATATGATTTACTTTAAACAAAATATTAATAGAGATGAGCTTATCAAAGAAAGCAAGCGAATATCTGGTGAAATAGATAAAGCAATAAACTACACCCTGCCACCCCGTAGCTCAATAAAAATACTCAATAACACACCTCAGATACTTCTTGATGTGGGCTGTCCTAATTTGCCTATACTCTTTTCCCAATCACACGTTAGAAACTGTATGCATCCGAAGGGTAAGAATCCACATTGGCACGGACTGCAAAAGAGTACTCTTGAAAATCTTCCATTATTACTTTCAGAGCCGACAATAATATATGACAGCCTTACCAATGAAGACAGTATTGTATTAGTACTTAATGAATTAGCCGAAGATAGGCTTCCTATCATAGCAAGCCTTACACCAAATGGCAGCGGACAGTATCAGTTTGAGAAGCTAAATTCCAATTATCTTACAAGCGTATATGGAAAAGAAAACCTGACAACAGTACTTGAAAAAGCTGACGAGGCAGACTTTATATTATATGTTGATAAAGAAAAAAGTCAAGAACTGTGCAACTTGGCAAGGCTCCAATTGCCTTACGGGTTACATCAGCCTGACTTTGATATTATTTTACACAAGAGCAGCAACTTTGTCAACGAAAATCCTTCTGAAATCACACAATTTTCATATGATTATAACTTGCTGCAAAAAACAGGCCGTATAATCAATAATCCTAATATGATGATATCTGAAGAAGAGATTGATGTTCTTAAAGAGGCTGGGCTGTTTTCGCAAATAACCTCTCCAAATCTTACTGCAGCTGAGCAGGAAGAAATATATAATATACATAAAAATGATAAGCGCTTTTCTACAGGATATATTATAGGATGGAATATCGTAGGAAGAAACATGTCAATAACTTCAATCCAAAGGGGAACAGATGATTTAAAAATCTATGAAACAAACTATACCAAAGGTGCCGGGACATCTTATAAAAAAACAATGCCACGACGCATATCGGAACCTGAAGAAATATTAAATCATTTGAAAACATATGGATACCGCCTGTCGAATGACGGTAAAGAACTGAAGGAAGCTGAATGCAAAGATGTTATTTCAGAAAAAGCAACGCCTTTATCCATTTGCGATAAACTTGCTGAAAAGCATTCAGAACTTGGGCAGCAAGATATATCCGATAAAGAAAAAACTGTGCCAGAACATGAAGATCATCTATAAGATTTATGCAGCATATAACCTTAATTGATTGACTGCTGCTCTATTCCCGAAAGGACAATGCAACAATGAGTAAATGCTTAAACAGAAAAAGACCCATCGGTATATTCTTCAGAGTTAATAACTCTGAGTTAGAAAAAATTAAATCAAAAATGAACGAAACAGGAATGCAAAATAAAGAAGAATTTATAAGGAAAATGTTACAGGATGGGTGTATAATAAATGTAGACACAAAAGACATCAATGCTTTGTCCGTACAGATATCCCGGTACGGCAACAATCTTAACCAGATTGCAAAACGTGTCAACGAAACAAATCACATATACAAAGAGGACATCAATGATATAATTAAGCAGCAGGAAGCCATACTTAATGAGCTTAAAAATATATATAATGAGATGTCCCTTATAATAAACAGGAGGAAATGATAATGCGTATAGTTCTAAAGATAATATTTTTCCCGGTACGTCTTGTTCTTCTTATACTTGCATATACGTTACTGGTGCTGTCCGCCGTATCTCATATTCCGGCATGGATAGCCAGGATATTTGGCATATTGATATTAATACTTGATTTCATATATGTTATCTTCTTTTTTGCCAGTGGATTATTAGACAAAAAATATGTCGCTGCTTTAATAGTCTTTGCCCTGATGGGCATTGCTCTTATAGCCGCAGCCGCATTGATTCCTCCTTTGCTTAACACTCTTTCGGAGTTTTTAGAGACTGTTGCAAAGCGGCTTAAATTTAAAGGTGAGGAGGGGATGTTCTAATGGCAGCCACATGGATCCAGCCTATACACGCCACCTCATCCAAATCAGTGTTGCGAACCTATGAGGACAGCATTAACTATATCCTCAATCCTGATAAGACCGAAGGCGGCCGTTATGTATATGGCTATAATGTAGCTCCCGAAGCGGCCGTAAATGCATTTGCAGCATCACGCAGCATATACGGAGATAAGACCGGCCGGAAAGCCGGCAACCTTGGCTTAAATGGCGATGACAGGGAAGTACTTATGTATCATATGCGTCAATCATTCGCACCTGGAGAAGTAACACCCGAACAGGCTATCGAAATATCAAAGCAGCTCGCCATGGAATTTTCACATGGCGAGCATTCTTTTATTATAGCCTGCCATACGGATCAGGAGCATATTCACTGCCACATTATGTTTAATTCCATCAAGGAATCCTGCCTCGGCAAGTTTAATAATTATAAAAACTCTGCTTGGGCAGTAAGGCACATAAGTGACAGGCTCTGCCTCGAAAATGGACTCTCTATCATTGATCCTGAATGGAATGGAATGAATTACTCAGAATGGCTTGCACAGGATAATCCTGCACTCAGGCATATCAGCCAGCGTAATATCATTGCATCAGATGTCAAGAAGCTTCTTGCTTCCGACAAAATAAAAACATATGATGACTTCATGGAAAAGATGCTCGATGCCGGATATGATGTCAAAGACGGCAAAGTTCCAGCCTTCAGACTTCCCGGAAAGGATAGATTCATTCGTCTTGATACTCTTAAAAAATATGGCTGCGGATATGATAAGGAAACCCTTATTAAAGTAATATCAGGGGAAGTAACACCGCCGCCACCGGATGAACTTAGTATTCCAAAAGGTCTTGATCAATCATCAAAAACGAAGAAACCGGCAACGGTTATACAGGATAAAAATAACATCAGCCTTCTTATTGATATTCAGGAAAAAATCCGACAGGGCAAAGGCAGAGGCTATGAACAATGGGCAAAGATATTCAATGTCAAGCAGGGAGCCGAATCTATTAACTATATGATAGAACATGGAATCAACAACTATACTGAGCTTGCCGCCGCTACCGAAAAACTCAAGAATCAAACAAATTACTTACGGACGTCCATCAAAGACATCGAAGCAAAGCTGGCTGAAATAGCAGCCATGAAAAAGCAGGTCATTAACCTGGCTAAAACAAGTGATGTTTATAAGGAATACCGCAGACTGTCCGGACGTGCTAAAAATGTATTTTACTACGAAAATCAGGCCGATCTAACAATACATGAAGCTGCAAGGCAGTATTTTAAAAATCTTGAAATGAAGGCACCAACCATTGCTGCACTTAATTCAGAATACAAAGAACAGTTGTCAGCTAAGAATCGTCTGTATGCAGAATATAAGACAGCAAAAAAAGAATACCAGACAATACTCACTGTCAAAAAAAATGTTGATATGCTTACCGAACGTGATGAGCAGCAGTTACAGCCTGAGCACATTGACCGTAAAGATGAACCGGCATTATGAGTCTTGCTGTCATTCTTGCTGTCATCTGCTGTCATCTTGCTGTCATTCTTGCTGTCATTCTTGCTGTCATCTGCTGTCATCTTGCTGTCAGCTGCTGTCATTCTGCTGTTATACATTTTGTGCCTATCGGCACACTCATGCCCCGGAGTTCCGGGGCTCTTTTTTTTGCCATGATTTTATCATGGCAGTTGGCAAAACCGAAGGTTTTGGCTGGGGGATTGGGGGTATCCCTCAACAAGCTTGGCTGTGGCTAGCCACAGCCATTGCTTGCCAGAGAAATGTGCCTATCGGCACACCTCTGGTTTTTCCTGTCTTTCCATAATGGAAAGGCAGGGCGGCAGTTAATCTATGCCTTTCGGCATACGGCGGTTTTCAATCAAAAAAAGACACACCCATTGGTATGCCTTAATTGTTATAGATAAGATTGATTGACAGCATCTGCTGTCATTCTTGCTGTCATTCATCAGAAATGTCTTTTTAAAAGCAGAAAACTTTGAAATTTCTTATTATCAATGATATAATCAAAATGTTGTCACCACCCAATCTGACAACAGAGAGGGGGTGTGTAGCATGACAGAGCTTATAATCTCGTTTATTCTCTCCATCGGAGCAAGCGTAGTCGCCTACTACATTTGCAAGTGGCTAGATGGTGGAGATAATGACGGTGACAACTAGCACGAAAAAACCCCGAAGTCGGAACCTTCGGGGTTTTCCTGTGTCGCATGACACTTATAATCTCGTTGCCTAGGCATATTATATCATATCCAAAAGAAAATGCAAGTATTCTTAAAAAGTTATTGTTCAGCGTTGTTTTTCGAGCTGATTGATTTTGTGAAGTTGTTTACGATTAATATGATATTTCTTCAAATGTATAGTTATCCTTATTAACTGTTACAACTTCCCTATACATGTTATCCCAATTTGTATCTTTGGCATTGGATATATAACCCTCTGTAACAATTACGTCTACATCACCGGTGTTTCTCATAATAAAATCCTTATAATATACAGGTACATAGTAAGTTATTGGCTCACTTAAATAATTAGAATCTGAAATTTTAACTTCATAAACCATAAATATTGAATTATATACATTTCCATAGCTTACATTACTCATATCCTTATTCACAAAGAAATAAGAATTTATTAAGTTATAGTCTACAGATTGTAAGGATGTATCGATATCAAATATATGATAACTGCCCGTTATCTCATCTATTATTTTTTTATAATTATATTTGTCTGCAAAATATGCCTCAATGAGGTCGCTAGATTGTCTTTTTAATTTATCTAAGGTACTGCTGTCAATTTCAGAGTATTCTGTCAAATAGTAATCTGTATCTTCTACAATATATTCCTTTGTCTTGTCTGTTACATAATACCCGTAATCTTCAGCTGTTGATTCAGAGAAATTGGCAGTTAATGTAATTTTATCACCAATTTCAAGACCATATGCCATGTCTAAATTATAGTTAACATATGACTTAACAAACGCATCGCTGGAATTATTAATAATAGTGGCATTTACATTTGGAGATACGCCAACATAATTTATTTCTATATCTTTAAACAAATCTAACTCTTCACATTCTTTAAGGTTTGAAACCGTGAAATCTTGATTGTTTCCATTAAATTCAAAGCCATATTTTTTTGCAATTTCTTTATTCCATGAAACAGAAACGGTAACAGTTTCACCATTTGATAAATCACTGTCTTTAGATAGTGAATAATTTATACAAGAACCAAGATCATATAATGCTGTTAATGTACTTAAACCATTGCTTTCTTTCAGATTCTCGGAAATAAAAGTCTCAAATGCATTAGTATCTGTAACAATCTTTGCCGAGCCGTTTCCATCTCTTCCCGAAAATTCAACATTTACATATTCGTTTAAATCAACTTTTGTTTCCCCACATCCACAAGCAAATAGCATTAATAAAATGCTTGATAAAACAATAATTTTTTTCATATGTATTCCCTTTCCTTATGTAATTTGTTACGGTACTTTTCTAAGCTAATAATTTGCCCTCTTCTTTAGAATCAATTTTCTCTTTATCATCAGTTACTTGTTCAGGTAGTCCTTCATAACTAATCGTGCCAACTTTATAGATAATATATTCTCTCAACTCTGGAGAGCATTTATGAAATATATCAAGCAGCTTCTTATCTTCCTCTGAAAGTAAAATCTGATTTTCCACTACTTTAATATTATCCTCATCCACCCGGCCTAACAGATAATCCACGGACACGCCAAAAAAATCTGCAAATTTACATAATGTATCTGGATCTGGCTTGTTGGAATTACATTCATATTTACTTATCGCATTATTTGTTAGTCCTAAAGCTTCCCCGAGCTCTGCTTGTGACAACTTTTTTTTTCTTCTAAGCTCTCTTAATTTAATTGATAACATATAAAAACCCCTCTTATAAAATTTTACAATGTTTGAAACATATTTTTATGTATTTTTTGGCGTCTATGTATTGACATTAGCCGATTAGGCTAATATAATTATATATATAAGCTAATTATTTAAACAAAGGAGAATAAGCATGAAAAATAAACTACGAGAATTAAGGGGGGATAATAAATTAGCTGATACAGCTGCAAAAATTGGCATATCACTTCAATATCTAAGCAAAATTGAAAAAGGGCAAAGAACTCCAAGCCTCAAGATTGCCTCTAAATTAAGCAATTATTATGATATCCCCATTGAGGAGCTATTTCCCAATATAATAGGAGGCGAAATAAATGTCAAAAACACATAAAGCACTTACACGCTTTATTAAATTTCTAAAAAAACAAAATTTTGAACCTATTGTTTTAAAGTCAGAAAAAGAGCCTTTGTATTATATTATCTTTGCTGACGAGTTAATCTACTATGGTGTCCTTATAGGTTATATTGATGATTCCAACTACATTTATCAAATGGGTGAGTTCTATTATGATGCTCTAACGTCCGAACCAATAAGCCTCGGTTATACCTGTGTAGCTAAAAGATTTTCAAAAAAATTTTTCAGTGCCTACATTAAATCTACTCACATAGATTATATGAACAGGCTATTAAAAGGATTTCCACCGCCTGAAAATCTTACTACAGATACACTCTCACTAAATGACTTAGTTAATAGCTTTATACAAAAACACACCATACTAAAGCTACATGTAGTGTGATTACTGTTGGGAGCACAGTCACCCTCTCCGGCTGTGCTGACAAGAATAATTACCGCATTCGGCGAAGCCTTTCTTTAATATGTATTATTTCCTAAAAAGCTTCGTCTGCAAACTAAAGTTAATTATTCTAAATAAAAATACTGTACATTGACAACCTAGAAGTAATCCGGCAACGTGATATCAGACAGCTGTGATGAGCAGAAAGCGAAGCTGCTATTACGCCATGATTAACCTGTCACTCAACAGTGATAAAAGCGATGAACCGTTATATTGGTGAAGTAAAGGTTAAGGAGCGATAGATTTTAGCAGCGTGTATGGGGTTGCGTCCATATCGCGATAATCCTGGCTGATATGCTACTTGCGGGCGCGCGCCGGCGAAACAGGCACAGCAGATAATCAGTAATATAACTGCCGAGCATCTGACTGTATGATCCAGCGAGCTACTGGATACCGGATTTACTTGTTATTTAATTATATATATTGGTCAGGATATGGCCACAATATTCATTATGTCTATATCTTGATCAATATATATAAAGGTGGTGCTTCAATATGCAAGTAAAAAATATTGATGTCTGTCTAAATGAGTTTATATATATAAAAAAGCTATGGGGACTGACCGATAAATCTATAGCTGATTATGAATCATTTATATCTATGTTTACTAAATGGCTGCCTGACAAAAACATTTATGCTTTAAATAACGCTGTATTACTTGATTATGTTGATTATCATTTGAAGCGAAAAATTTCAAAAGCAACCGTTGCAACTTATATCCGTCACGTCAAAGTTTTTTTATCCTGGCTATGCGAGGAATATAACTTGCAGCTTGCGGTTGAAAAAATGCCTGTGCCTAAGACGCCAAAGAAGAATCCTCGCATATACACTAATGATGAGATTACATCCATCTTTAATGTAATATATGGTGATGGTCGTTGGATTGATGTACGCAACTGTGCGATTGTGTCACTTATGCTTGACAGTGGCCTCCGTCAGAGTGAGGTCAGCTTCATCAAGTCAAATGATGTTAATCTTAACAGCAAAATAATTAATATCTTTGGTAAGGGCCAGAAAGAGCGATTTGTTCCTATTGGCAACACTACCAGCTTGTATATGAGTTATTATCAAAGTATATGCCCTTATTCATCTCATGAATACTTTTTTGTAGGCAAAGATGGTGCTCAGATAACATCTAATACGATTAAATTATTTATGTCAAAAGCTTCAAGAAAGCTTCCATTTGAGTTTTCCAGTCATAAACTTCGCCATAATTTTGGTACAAATTTTCTTGTGGATATGTATGAAATCAAGGGCTGCATGGATATATACGCATTGAAGTCTCTTATGGGGCATGAGCAAATAAAAACTACTGAACGATATCTTCACGTAGCTAATCAGATAATATTCTCACGTTCACATACATCTCATGTAGACAGAATCAGTGGAATTGCAGCACCTGTTCTTAATCAACGTGAGGCTTACCATTAGTATGTAAAATAAAAGCCGAAAACCCACTTCCCAGTTAAGCTTTCGACCTTTAGTGCGCCTCCAGGGGCTCGAACCCTGGACACCCTGATTAAGAGTCAGGTGCTCTACCAACTGAGCTAGAAGCGCATATATTTGATATACTCTTTTGAGCACGTTCTTCATTATATACTAACTGATTTTAAAATGCAAGTACTTTTTTTAAATTTTTTAAATTTTTTTTGAATAATCTTTTGAATCAGGTTTTTAGCTGTAAACACCTCAATTTCACTTTGGCAAGAATTCATGTCATAATTTCACAAACTTCTTCTCTTGCATTTTTTATCCGACATATAACAAAGCGGAAAGCCGCTGCCTCCTGCGACTTTCCAATCTTATATTATAGCTGTTGAACAGACTTTCTTCATATCAAAATTTCCACTTGATTTTAGTCCCAAAGGCTCTTCTCGATGCGATAGATATAGAACTCATTTGGGTTCTTGTGTGCGGTCACACTTACATAGAGATATGAACCCTTTATCTGGATACCCTCAACTTCATAACTAGCAGGCATTGACTCCATTTCTCTCTTCACATAACCGCTACTAGTCTTTTTCCAAATCTTAGGGTTCTTCCATTTTTTCTCTCCTGTTGATTCAGCACCGGCAATATATACTGCGAAACCATTGGAATACTCCAAACCCTGATTAGAACCCTCAGGACAGTCAACATAGAGTGCAGAAACATGCGCAGCACTGCTAAGTGCTTTGCCGCTGCTAACCTTAAGTATATCATCAACCGCATAGCGGCTGCATGTACCATCTTCCAAACGCACATAGAGATAATCTCCATCGCTTGTAACGGCAAGTTCCACACGCTTTGAGCTTGTGGTCCAATACTTCAAATCCTTCTTGTAATTTACTGTTTTATTTGCCTGATACTTAAAGCGTGTTACATAGTTGCCAAAGTTGTATTTTCCTCCAACACCGTTACAAGTGCTCCAAAAATATCCGTACTTATCCATATCAAGAGATTGTGCGTGACCGAAGCCCTTAAGAATCATGCAGCTCTGTGCCTTGAAGCTGCCTGCTCCGCCGGAACGGGTGCAGTATGTCAGTACCATGTCATTGTCATTCAAACGCTGATATGCGTAAATCGCATTGTCGTTTACGATATAGGCTTTCTGTACCGCTTTGCGGGTTCCGCTCACATTCTTAAGCGAAGCGGCGTCAATTGTAGCCCATTTACGGTTCGGACCGTTGAAAGCACTGGCGTTTACAGAAACGACAGACATCATCATCAAAACTGCTAATAAAGCACAAAAAGCTCTTGTTCTTTTAATTTTTTTCATGATTTCCTCCCTAATCCATACAAAAAATTTATTAATTACTTCATGTGTGATATTTGTTCCAAAGCAAATGTTTTAATCAAGACCACGAGGCAATGGTCAACAAAACACTGCCAATTCACAACCTCATAATCTTACCTCGGATATTGGGATTTGTCAACTATTTTCTCTTTTAAGTTTTTGTACTTTTACCTCCTTCTTTTTACTTTTTATACATATATTTATCTCTCGTTTTTGTTGCAGGCCTTATTTGCTTCATCCAGAGACTTTCTTATTTTTTTTATTTTTTTATTAACATCTGAACAGAAA
Source organism: Lachnospiraceae bacterium (assembly GCA_017442865.1). Classification (GTDB taxonomy): domain Bacteria; phylum Bacillota; class Clostridia; order Lachnospirales; family Lachnospiraceae; genus JAFRXK01. The sequence continues at coordinate 116,595 of JAFRXK010000013.1, forward strand.
TATGCTTTCTTACATAACCTGTTTTTCATTTTGCCATTTAACTTCATATCATTCTGACCGCCCTGCAAACCGAACTTTATATATATTATGAAGTATAAAACATTATGCAACCGTATTTTGACTAATGCCTATCTGTACGCAATAAGCTTGCAGATTTTATTGCCATGTCTTACAAAACGCTCTTCGTATTCTGTCATGACATTTCCTTCTGCCATATCGCTGCTATGAAGGTCCGTTGTATACCCGGCAATCTTCCAGCCTGCCTGAGGTATTGATTCAAGAGAGTAGTTGAAAAGGTCTGTGTTGTCGGTCTTAAATTCTACCACCCCGTCATCCTTTAAAATGCTTCTGTAGCGGTTCATAAACTGTGGCGAGGTCAGTCTTCTCTTTGCATGCCTGTCCTTTGGCCACGGGTCAGAAAAATTCAGATATATTCTGTCAACCTCTCCCGGCGCAAATATTAACGGCAGTGCTTCAGCATTAAGACACAGCAAATAAAGATTTTTAATTTCTTCTTCCTCTGCCTCAAGCTTTTGAACAGCACGCACAAGCACGCTTGAAAACATCTCGATTCCGACAAAATTCACATCAGGGTTATTCTTTGCCTGCTCCAGAATAAACTTTCCCTTTCCCATGCCAACCTCTATGCGGATTGGATTATCATTTCCAAACAGGCTGTTCCAATTGCCGAAATACTGCTGCGGATTTTCTATAACGTATCTGCTTTCCTCAAGTGCCTGCCTTGCTCCTTTAACATTTCTTAATCTCATATCAAAAGTTCCTTTCAGCTTTTAACAAAATAATACTATTTAAATAACATTTTTTCAATATCGCCTTAGTAAGTATATCTGATTAACATTCCTTTAACAATAATAATTTAAATTTAATAAAATAAATTCGTTTTTTTGTGACAATCCTCGAAAAATGTTGTATTATACAGTTATAGAAATAATTTTGTAAACCAATCCGCTTATGCGGTTTTCGATATTTGTATATATTAACACTAAAACTTTTATTTTTAAAGAACAACACTGTAACTTTTATTTTAAAATTGGAGAATCACATGAAATTAACATATATAGCCAGAAGAATCAAAGTCTTTACGGCAGCGGTATGTCTATTAACTGCTGCTTTTACTAATAATACATCTTATTTTGCACACGCAACAGAGCAGGAGCCCGAAATCATCTACAGTTCGCCATATGTCACTACAGACAACTGGCCGGCTGCGCCTGCCATATCCGCACGCTCTGCAATTCTTATAAATGTCAACACAGGAACAATTCTGTATGATAAAGACTGCGATGCAAAAAAATACCCCGCAAGCATGACAAAGGTTATGACCGCACTCCTTACAATTGAAAATACTGCGCTCAGCGACACAGTAACATACTCTGACAATGCAGTATTTGATCTTGAAGAGGGGGCTTCTTATCTTGCGCTCAATTATGGTGAGCAGCTTACCGTGGAGCAAAGCCTCTATGGACTTATGCTTGCCTCGGCAAATGACGTTGCAAACGGACTTGCAATATATACAAGCGGCTCAATCGGCAATTTTGTTAATAAGATGAATGAACGCGCCGCTCAGATTGGCTGCACAAATACACATTTTGCAAATGCTAACGGTCTTCATGACGACAATCATTATACCAGCTGCCACGATATGGCGTTAATTATGATTGAGGCCATAAAAAACAACACATTTCTTGGCATATGCTCAACCGAGTATTACGAAATACCGCCTACGAACATGCAGCCTGAGACCAGACGCCTTAGAATGCTTCACAAGATGATGAACCCGACAGACCAGTATTACTATCCTTACTGCATCTGCGGCAAGACCGGTTATACTGACGAAGCAGGCACAACACTTGTCACCTACTGCAAAAAGGACAATATGGAGCTTATAAGTGTCATTATGGACAGCTATTTCACCCAGTATGATGATACAATTGCTCTTATGAACTACGGCTTTGACAACTTTACATTATACAACATGTCAGACCACAGCTCCCATGATGCAGGAAGCATGATAAAAAATTCTCTGCTATCCTCCATACTGCCTTCCACATCATCACTTATACAGGTTGACCCAAAAAGCAGTATTATCCTGCCTTCATATGAAAGCCCTGATTCAGTAGAGTCTGTAATAACCTATGATGACAATAATGCAGGCAAAAGCAATGTGGCGGCAAACATAGCCTACTATTACAACAATATAAAAATCGGTGAATCCACCTTAAGATTTAAGGATACAGAGGATATCTCCACTTATGATTACATGAATTCAGAAAAGCAGCAGCAGTCGGTAGACATTTTTGCTCATGATGACAAAATTCTTATCACCAAAAGCCAGCTTGCATTATATATAACATATACAATTCTCGCAATCATATTATTAATTATAATCATAATATATTTTAGTCCTTCAAACCGCAGGCGGCGTCAAAAGCGAAGAACAGGGCTGAATCTGAACAGATACGATTAAACAGCAGCATTTAGGCGTATATATTATAAAGCACAAGGCTGAAACCATTTATAATGATTTCAGCCTTCTTTCACGTCTCTTTTTCCTAAGCTCGTTTCTGCGCTCTCTTATCATCTGAACCGTATCCTCGTCGGTTATCTTAAGTGTTTTTACGGCAAAAACCCCTCCATCATCACTCTTTTTAACTCTTATCTTTCCTTTCAGATACCCATGCTTTGAACAATATGCCACGCAAAGATATATTTTTCCGGACGGAAACCACTTTATGCGCTTTCTGAGCAGTTTTCCGCATTGATAACATCTGGTAGATAATACATCCTTATCCTCCATCAGCTCCTCCCTGGAATCATAAACCTTTGAAACATATTTCGAATAATTTCCGAACACAAGATATATTTCATCCTTTTTAGAACGTGGCGGAGCATAATAATCAACAGAAAAATTACCCTTAACGCATTCAAGGTTCATCTTCTGCATAATTTTTGCGGTATAATATGCGTCATCATACGCCCTGTGGAACGGTCTGTCCTTCTCTAAAGCCAGCATGTCCACTGCATCCTCCAGCGAACGGCGTATCTTACCATCCTCATATAATAAACTGAACATCTTTTGAATATCAAAATAATAAAGCGGTGCCGAAAATGGATTTTTCACTCCAAAAAACCTGAAATTCCTCTGAAGCTCCGTCAAATCCGAAACACCCCATATACACATGGTATAATCCTCGCCGCACCATTTTATAAAATCATCAGCGACCTTCTTAAAATAGCGTGCCTTCTTCAGATCACTTTCACTGATATTTATGACATCCTTTGTAATATGGTGAAGCTTTTTATACACCTGAGGTCTTACAAACTCGCTGAATTTGCCGATAATATTCTTTTCACTATCTAATTTAACGGCTCCTATTTCAACTATTTCAAAAGGAAGTCCCTCAACCTCATTCTCTTTTCCGAAAGCACTTTGGTTCCATTCCAGGTCTAATACAATATAATTCATGCCAATCATCCTATAATTCATTAAACAAAAAGGCAAACACACCAAATGATATGTCTGCCTCAGGATACGTCCCCGGCGCGATTCGAACGCGCGGCCTTTCGCTTAGGAGAAGCCCCCGAGGGGCATTTTTGACTCCCTACAAATCCCCGAAAATCCTTGATTTTACTGGCTTTTCTGGGATTTCACTGTTAGTAAATTCTCGTCCAAAACCTGCTAATTTTTCGTGGTTTTTTGCCTTC
>JAFRXK010000014.1 GCA_017442865.1 Lachnospiraceae bacterium
CGCACTTCGTGCTCCCGCAATCCTTCCCAATATTCGAAATCCGCCCTTTCGGGCTTCTTTCTCATATTGGGGCGGGTCCCAACCTCATACTTTTTCATGCAAGCATGAAAAGTATGAGCTTTTAAACATATAATACCTACGGATTGCTGCGCACTTCGTGCTCCCGCAATCCTTCCCAATATTCGAAATCCGCCCTTTCGGGCTTCTTTCTCATATTGGGGCGGGTCCCAACCTCATACTTTTTCATGCAAGCATGAAAAGTATGAGCTTTTAACCCTAGTATTATATATATAATATTATCTTTGTAACAAAATATCAATAACAAACTTTCAATTCTCAAAAAAATATTTTATTTATCATATGTAAATGGATATGACAAATCATCCATTCCCTCTTTGTAATAGGTCATATCTATGGTTCCTGCCTTCTCAAGCTTCGGAAGAATGCTTTTCAGCTCCATAATCTGACCGTCTGTGTCCTTATTATTGCCTAGAATAACCTTTATATCTCCTATATAAAGTACAGGATTGTATGATGTGTCAAAATGTATTCTCTCCGCTGTCAAATCATTTCTTTCAAGTATCTGCTTTATAATTGCTATCTTCTCAAACACCTTATCATCCGGCACGCTTACCTTTTCATTTAACACTGCATTTTTATATGGAATGCCGGTAATAACCGGGATGGATTTTACCGTTCTGCTGCCGCATTCCAGCAGCATTCCTTTTTCATTTATAAACATATATGTTCCCATCTGTTCAAAACAGCATATAATATTTTTCTCATACAAAACTATATCTATTGAAGACAGGCTGTTGAACTTTACAACATAGCGGTCTATAAATGGTATCTGCTTATACCCTGAAAGCTTTTCCGTAAGCCAGAGATATATCGAATAATCCTTGTATGGCGAATCAAACACAATACTCTCTGCTTCTTCTTTTGTATAATATATATTTCCGACGACATTTACATTTTCAATTCTTAATGAAACAAATGTAAGAATGATGCCTCCCAGTACTAATAAAGCAAGGCATACGCGGATAATCCGTTTTCGTCGTTTTTCTTTTAATTCATCAATCTCTAATATAACATCTTTCATATGCTTTACCTTACCGCATCAAATGAGGCCTATCTTTTGCATCTTGACAGGTTAGATACGCTTAATGCCAATCCTATCTCAAGGAAAAGGAATATTACCGATGTACCGCCATAACTGATAAACGGAAGCGTAACACCCGTATTCGGTATTGTATTCGTAACAACCGCAACATTCAATATAACCTGAATTGCTATATGCGTCATAACTCCGATTGTTATCATGGCTCCTACAAGGTCAGGTGCATTTATAGCTGCCCTGAACAGTCTGTAGATTACAAACATAAACATGGCTATTAATGCTAGCGCTCCTATGACGCCAAGCTCCTCACAGATAATTGAAAATATCATATCATTTCTAGCTTCCGGCACGAAGCCGAGCTTCTGAAGACTCTTTCCGAGTCCTTTACCAAACAGGCCTCCCGAGCCTATGGCATACAAGCCCTGAATAACCTGGTGTCCTCCCTCAAGCGCATATGCCTCCGGGTCAAGCCATACATATATTCTCTCAAACTGGTATGGCTTAAGGATGCCCATCTTTACGAACTGGTCTCCGAGGAATACCGCCGAAACGCCTCCTACTACCGCCAGCACAACAAGAATGATATATAGAACCTTTTTCTGGCTTGCAATATATACCATGACAAATGTGATGCCAACAAGAATAATACCCGTACTTAAATTGTTCATCGCAACCAGCAGACAAAGCGGTATTGAAATCAAAGCAGTTATAACTATCGTCGGCCATTTATCAACTCTCTTACCTACCCTGTTCACATAGGCGGCAAGTCCTATTATAAGCACTATCTTTACATATTCGGCAGCCTGGAACAGGGAATGCCCCGCGATACCGAACCATCTTTTCTTGCCGTTAAACTCAATACCGAAAGGCGTGAAGTTTACAAGCAGCATAAGCACTATTGCGGAAAGTATGCCGAGCACGGCAAATTTCAGCCACAGGTGATAATCTATCTTTGATACCACAAACATTGCGGCAATTCCAAGAAGCATGAAAAACGCCTGACGCTTAAAGAAGTAAAAGGATGAGCCAAACTGGGTATATGCCACATAGGAGCTTGAGCTGTATACCATGACAAGTCCGAAGCAGGCAATAAAAATAATAGCAAATAAAAGAGTATAATCATATCCTCCCCTATCCTGCATTATCCACGATTTCAATTTGTCGCCCAAACTTCTTTGATCTTTTTTCATAAAACACCTGACTTATAATTTATTACATTGCTAAGTATCCAATCAAGCAGCAAATCGCCGTAATAAGCGAAAATACTATAACTATCTTGTTCTCCGACCATCCGCTAAGCTCAAAATGATGATGTATCGGAGACATTTTAAATATTCTCTTTCCGTGTGTAATCTTAAAATATGATACCTGAATCATAACAGAAAGAGTTTCTACCAGATATATAAAACCTACTATTACAATGAATAAAGGCATCTTAAGCATAAATGCTGTCGAGGCAACAAAGCCTCCGAGTGCAAGCGAGCCGGTGTCGCCCATAAATACCTTTGCAGGATGCGCATTAAATATAAGGAAGCCAATAAGACCGCCGACAACCGCTCCGGTAACAGGCTCTATGCCGCTCTTCTCGCCAACCGAAACTATCGTAAAGAATATGGCAACCAGTATCGTTACACTGGTACATAATCCGTCGAGACCGTCTGTCAGATTTACGCCGTTGTCCGTGCCCAATACAATAAGGAAGAACAGCGGAATAAATATGTATATCGGAAGCGTCACTTCTTTGCCTGCAAAAGGAATTATCATTGATGTTCCAATCGCTTCATTTGTAATTATGTAATACAGGAATATCGCTGAAATCACAAACTGCGCCAACAGCTTCTGCAAAGGCGTAAGTCCCTCTGAACGCTTCATTACTACCTTTAAGAAGTCATCAAGGAAGCCTACCGCACCGAAGCCTACCGTAACAAATAATATCGGCACAATCTTCGGATAATCCTTTATAAAAAACAGACTCGCAATAACTATAGCCGCAATAAAAGCTATACCGCCCATAGTCGGGGTTCCCGCCTTCTTAAGATGGGACTTTGGTCCCTCCTCCCTGATATTCTGACCAAACTTAAGTCTTTTTAAGAATGGTATAAGAATAGGACATATTATCGCACTAAGTATAAATGAGATGGCCATCGCCACTAATGCTGCATATTTCATAATTTGTCTCCTTATTGGTACTTATTTAATCTATACCTAATTATACAGTATAAATCTTTTTTGTCATTAAATCAACTTTTATTCTTCTTCCCCGGATAATTTACCCTCTGTCTTTTCTATTTCAAGATACGGAAGAATGTTTTCATATATTTCTTTTATTACCGGCGCTGCAATTGTACCGCCGTAATAAACGCCCTCCGGCTCATCTATTGTAATAAGCGCTATTACCTGCGGATTGTCCGCCGGTACAAAGCCTAAGAACGACGATATGTATCTGCCGGTCTTTCTCGGCAGCTTCTCTGATGTCGCAGTCTTTCCTCCTATTGAATAGCCTTCTATGTATGCCTTTGAACCGCTGCCCTCCGAAACAACCTTTTCAAGTATGTATCTTACGGTTTTACTGGTTTCCTCAGAAATGATTCCCCCGGTTGTTTTATATTCAAGCTTTGTAATGCTTTCACCGTCGCTGCTCATTACCTCCACTCCGAAATGCGGCGTAACACGCCTGCCTCCGTTTACAAGGCTTGCGGCTGTAGTTACAAGCTGTATCGGCGTTATCTGAAATGACTGTCCGAATGACACCGTTGCAAGCTCAACTTCTCCCATGTTTTCTTTTTTGTGCATGATGGTTGAAGCCTCTCCCGGCAGGTCTATGCCTGTTTTACTAAGCAGTCCGAACCGGTTGAAGTATTCGTAGAACCTGTCAACGCCAAGTCTTAAGCCTACATCTATAAATACCGGATTGCAGGAATTCATGGCTCCCTGCACGAATGTCTCCGTCCCGTGTCCTATAACCTTGTGGCAATGAATTCTTCTGTCCTCTACAACTCTGAAGCCTCCGCAGTGAAATGTATCATTAAGTCCCACTACTCCTGCATCCAGTGCCGCAGACATTGTAATAATTTTAAAGGTTGAACCCGGCTCGTAGGTATCGTTTATACAGGTATTTCTCCACATGTTATTGAGTGCATCCGAATATTCCTTTCCGCTTAATGGTTTCTCAATGCTGTCACTAAGCTTATACGGGGCGTTTAAATCAAATTCCGGACAATTTACCATTGCAAGAAGCTCGCCGTTTTGCGGATTCATGATTATCACTGACACCCGCTTCGCATTTTTCTTTTCCATAACCTTTAGTGCCGCCTGTTCAGCGTATTTTTGTATATTAACATCAAGGCTGAGCTTTAGGTTATTGCCCGCTACCGGCTCTATTCTTTTTTCTGCGGCATCATCTATTTCTATTCCGGCGGCATCGGTAAGCGTAAGCAGCTTTCCGTTTGTACCCTTAAGTACATCCTCATACTCAACTTCCAGACCGATAATTCCCTGATTATCAGCCCCGGTAAATCCAAGCACCTTTGACGCCATGCTGCCATAGGGGTAATATCTTTTGTAGTCTTCATCGACCTTTACGCCCTCATAACCGTAATTTCTTATCTTATCGCCTGTCTTTTTATCGACATTTGTTTTGATTATTTCTCTTGATGACCTTTTTTCAACCAGTCCTTTTATCTTTGCCTCATCTATTCCAAGTTCGGCTGACAGCATCGCAATGACCTCATCAGGCTGCTTCACCTGATTATGTACGACAGAAATTGTGCAGACCGTCCTGTTTGATGCAATCTCTGTTCCGTTTGCATCATATATAACGCCTCTTGCCGCCTTTATTGTTCTTTCTCTTTCGTGCAGGTCATCTGCCTTTTCACTGTAATATTCTGAGCGATATATCATCAGATACCCTACCCGTACAAACAATACGGCAAACACAGGTATCATTATCAGTGCAATAAGAAGCAGCTGCCGTTTATGACTAATCCGAAGGAAATTCATGGCTAACATCCAAAACTATTATTCATCAAGAAATTATATTCAGTTTAATCTTCAATAATTACGCCTTCTGCATCATATTCGATATCTGTCGGGAACGGAGTTGTGGCTATCTCTCCCTCTCTGTCAGGCTTGATATCTGCGTAAGCTATTATATCCTGTATAATATCATGACTGATTAGTGAAGGATAGCCGCCAAGCGACTGATCCTCAACATTCGGCTCATCTATAACTACAAACATCATGTACTGCGGATTTTTTGCCGGCCAGAAGGTTGCAAGTGATACTATGTAGGTCATATCATCTCTTGGAAGCTTCTGTGCTGTACCGGTCTTTCCGCCGATTGAATAACCTCTTATGGCTGCTGCATTGTTGTCCACTGTCTTTATCATTGCATCCACAAGAAATTCTGAGGTCGTCCCGCTTACAGTTTTTCTAATAACCACAGGCTTTATCTCGTCAACAATATTGCCATTTGTATCAACTATCTTCTTAACAACATGAGGCTCGTAATAAGTTCCACCATTTATAATTGAACTGTATGCTGCAGTCATCTGCAGTACTGTTGCGGTGAAGTTCTGACCGAATGAGTTTGTAGCAAGGTCTATCTCCTTCATATCATCAGCCGCATAAAGAAGACCACCTTCTTCTGCCGGAAGGTCAATCCCCGTAAGCTGTCCCAGTCCGAACCTGTGCTGATAGCTGCTGAATATATTGCTTCCTATCTGCGCTGATATCTGCATAAGGGCATCATTACATGAATTTACGATAGCATCTGTAAGCGAAAGCTCTCCATGTCCTTCCCTAATATGACACCTTATTCTCCAGCCTCCGATTAACTGGTATCCGTCACATTCATATTTATTTTCAGGGCTTATCTTGTTCTCCTCAAGACCGCTTGCAACCGTTAAAGGCTTTGCAGTTGAACCCGGCTCGTAAGGATGTGACACCACGAAATTGCTCCAAAGGCCGCTTAAAAACTCAGTCTTTGTCTCAGGCGTCATAAGCTCTATCTCTGTGTCAGTAAAGAATGGGGTAAGATCGTAAGGCGCATTAAGATTAAACACGGGATATGACGCCATTGCAAGCACTTCTCCATTGTTCGGATCCATAATCAATACAGCTGAATTTTTTGAGCCTATTTTCCGGTTAAACTCCGCCATATGCTTTTCGATAATGTTCTGAAGGTTTACATCAATAGTTGTTACAACCGTATAACCGTCATCCGGATTCTTAACCGTAACATCATAATTTGTGTCTGAATTGATTACGCCGTAGATTCTTCCGTCATTACCTGTTAAAGCATCATTATAATACTTCTCAAGTCCATAATAACCATCGGTTGCATCTGAGCTTGTAAAGCCGATAAGGTCACATGCCATGGTATCGTACGGATAAATTCTCCTGTACTCATCCTCAAACCACACGCCCTTTATCTGGTCTCTTACTGTATAATCATTGTTTACGGCGTCCTCTATGGTCGTAAACCTCTCTTTTTCCTCTATGCTTAATGACTTTGCGTAGCGGTAATAATTGCTGTCACTGTTGTTGTGCAGAATTGCCATTATCTCTTCTTTGTCATATCCGTAGCAGCTTACCAAAGCATTTACCGTCGGCTCTGTTATGTTTTCATTTGATAGAATAATGTACGGATCCAGAATAAGATTGTAAACCTTCTCGTTTGTGGCAAGCACATTTCCGAATTTGTCGGTAATGTTTCCTCTTTTATACGGTATGGTTACATTATCATAACCCTGCTGCTCCAGCACCTGTCTGCTGTAATCGCCGTATTTTGTTGTGGCTCTGACAATAACCACAACCATAAGCGCCGCCATGGCAGCCATAATAACAAAAAAAGCAAGAGTCAGTCTCTTCCCCATGAATCTGGGGAACTTTCTGTTCGTGCTTTCTTCGTTTTTAACTTTTTTTCTTTGATTATCATTACGGTACGTACTCATATTGTCTCACATACTCACTTTCAGTCTTATCATAATAAATGATATTGCTTTCATCTGCAGGTACCATTCCGAGCTTAACAACAGCAGTCTCATAAATATATGTACCATCTGTAAGCAGTGCAATCTCAGTCTCAAGCTGCGTGTTCTGCTCCTGCATATCTAAAAGCTCCTGCTCAAGTCCGCTTATTCTCTTAAGTCTTGTTGTAATGTCCGTCTGCATGACAACGCAGCTTATCGCTGCGGCTGCAACTAATATACCGGCGACAGCTGAAAATATGGCAAATGCCGGTGACAGGCGCTTTGCTCTTCTTCTGCGTCCGGGTCTTATCTGCGGTTTCTGTGCCGGCTTCGTCTCTTCTTTTTTGTCCGGCTGCGGCAGTCTCTCAGGTGAAATAACTCTGACAGTATTACCGTATATATAACTTCTGTCTCCGTATTCACGCTCGTCATTATAAGCCATATTATCACTCTCCCTCTTTCTGAATTTTAAATTCAAGCTCTAAATCTAGCAGTGTTCAAATATTCTAAGCTTTGCGCTTTTTGAACGCTTGTTGTTTTCAATCTCTTCGTCCGATGGTAATATCGGTTTTCTTGTTATCACCTTTCCCTTGCTCTTTTTGCCGCATACGCATACCGGAAACTCCGGTGGACACTCACAAGGGTTTTCATTGTTCTTAAATTTTAATTTTACTATCCTGTCCTCCAGCGAGTTAAAGGTAATGATACAGAGCCTTCCGCCCGGATTCAGCCTGTCTATCATGCTGTCTATGGAATTCTCTAAAACCTCCAGCTCCCTGTTAAGCTCATATCTTATCGCCTGAAAGGTTCTCTTTGCAGGGTGTCCGCCCACTGCCCTTACCTTTGCAGGAATCGCCGCCTTGATAATTTCGACCAGCTCTCCTGTGGTCTCAATCTCCTTGCTCTCGCGGTACTTCACAATATGCTTTGCAATATTCTTAGCGAATTTGTCTTCGCCGTAATCTCTTATCACCCTGAAAAGCTGCTGCTCCGAATAACCATTCAGAATATCCTTCGCAGTCATGCTGTTTCTGGTGTCCATTCTCATATCAAGTGCCGTATCCTCTTTGTATGTAAAGCCTCTTTCGACTGTATCAAGCTGGTATGATGAAACGCCCAGGTCAAGCATGATTCCATCCACCTTGTCAACTCCGATACTATCAAGCACCTGATTAAAGTTCTCGTAATTGCTTCTTACAATAGTAACTCTGTCCGCAAATGGCTCAAGGCGCTTTGTAGCTGCCTGTATGGCATCCCCATCCTGGTCTATGCCTATGAGTCTTCCGGATTTGCCAAGCTTTTCAGCCACATGATAAGCATGTCCGCCTCCGCCAAGCGTTCCGTCAACATATATTCCATTTTCCTTTATGTTCAGTCCGTTTATCGTCTCATTCAACAGTACTGATATATGTTCAAACCCCATAGCTCTCCATTCTGTGCACCGGCACGGACAGTCTTTTAACATATGATATCTGCGAATTGCTCCGCAATCCTAAAATCTAAGTATATCTGCGAATTGCTCCGCAATCCTAAAATCTGAGGACATCCGCAAATTGCTCCGCAATCTTAAAATCTGAGCTCGTCCAGATCCTCTGCAAGCTCCTCTATCTCATCATAATCATTTGCAGCATTCCATGCTTCCTTGTTCCAGATTTCTATTCTGTTGCCGACACCGACAAGCACTGCGTCCTTGTCAAGCATTGCATATTCTCTTAAGTTCTGCGGTATAAGAATTCGTCCCTGCTTGTCTATCTCGCAGGTAGTGGCTCCACCGATAAGGAAACGGCTGAACTGTCTTGCCTTTGACTTTGTAATAGGAAGCGTATCAATGTTCTCAATGACACTGTTCCACTTATCCTCTGTGAACACAAAAAGGCACTTGTCCAGCCCTTTCGTCACAACAAACTCCTCTCCAAGCAAATCCCTGAACTTTGATGGAACGATAAGGCGGCCTTTTGTATCCATTGTATGATTGTATTCACCCATGAACATATTCATCATAGCCATTCGCCTTTCGTAATCATATTCTTTAGTCAGCTGCATAAAATGTAATCGTTGGTTCAATGCTTTTTTCATCGGTAATCCTGCGGCTGCCTATAAAAGCTTTGCAGTTTTTGAGGAAAATAAAAACTGCTTTTTTGCAGTTTTCTCACCACTTTAAACCATTCTATACCACAATTCATCCACTTGATTTTATTTTAAAGTATTTATTATCAAATATCAACCCCCTTTAATAAAAAAAATAATTTTTTTTCCATTAAATTATGGCATTTTAAGCGTATTTTATATGTACCTTGACCCCTGTAATAAAATATGGTACATTTAATGTTGGATTTTCGCAGGTTTAGCCTGTTAATATATATAATCCGGGAGGAATTTATGAAGCTTGGTATTGTTGGTTTACCAAATGTAGGTAAGAGTACACTTTTCAATTCTCTTACAAAGGCAGGCGCTGAATCTGCCAACTATCCATTCTGTACTATCGACCCGAACGTTGGAATCGTTACCGTGCCTGACTTCAGGCTTGGGCTGCTTGCAGATATGTACAATTCAAGAAAGGTGACGCCTGCAGTTATAGAATTCGTAGATATCGCAGGACTTGTAAAGGGTGCATCAAAGGGCGAGGGCTTGGGCAACCAGTTCCTTGCAAACATCAGAGAGGTTGACGCAATCGTTCACGTTGTACGCTGCTTTGAGGATTCGAATATTATTCATGTTGACGGAAGCATTGACCCGCTTAGAGACATTGAGACTATTAATCTTGAGCTGATTTTCTCAGACCTGGAGATTCTTGAAAGAAGAATTGCAAAGACCTCAAAGGGCGCTATAAATGACAAGAGCTTAGCCCACGAGGTGGAAATTCTTAAAAATATTCAGGCTCATCTTGAGAACGGAGAGCTTGCTATTACTTATTCTGCCGCTGATGAAGATGAAGCAGAATTTATCCGCTCCCTCAATCTTCTCACAGCAAAGCCTGTTATTTATGCGGCAAATGTTACTGAGGATGACCTGGCTGATGACGGCGCATCCAACGAAGGCGTATGCGCGGTTAAGAAATACGCTGCCGAACAGGGCAGCGAGGTATTTGTTATCTGCGCGCAGATTGAGCAGGAGATTTCAGAGCTTGATGATGATGAGAAGAAGATGTTCCTTGAGGATTTAGGTCTTGAAGAGTCAGGTCTTGACAAGCTTATAAAGGCAAGCTACCGTCTCTTAGGTCTTATCAGCTACCTCACCGCTGGTGAGACCGAGACCAGAGCATGGACCATCAAGAAGGGCACAAAGGCTCCGCAGGCGGCCGGCAAGATTCACTCAGACTTTGAAAGAGGCTTTATCAGAGCCGAGGTCGTAAATTATCAGGCGCTTCTGGACGCCGGTTCATACGCCGCTGCTAAGGAAAAGGGCATCGTAGGTCTTGAGGGCAAAGATTATGTCGTAAAGGACGGAGACGTTATTCTTTTCAGATTCAACGTATAATTCAATTATCATCAGATTTACCGCATGCAATGCTTTTTCAGCAGTCTTGCGCTTAAGATTATGAATCAAATATGTAACACACATTATTATAAAGAAAGAGGTATTATATGGCAGACAATTTTAACAACTATGTTCCTTCAGATGATGAAACTGATATGACCGTTACACTTCAGTTAGACGACGGCAAAGAATGCAAATGTGTTGTGCTGACAATCTTCGAGGCAGGCGAACGCGACTACATTGCACTTCTCCCGCTTGATGAGAATATTGCCGAAGAAGGCGAGGTGTTCCTTTACAGATATTTAGAGGACGAGGACGGCAACCCTGATATTGAAAATATTGAGGATGATGATGAGTATGAAATCGCAGCCGACGCTTTTGACGAGCTTTTAGATGAGGCTGAATATGATGAAATCGTTGGTGAAGACGAGTTAGATGAGATGTAGACAAAAAAGGATGTTCTGAAAACCTGTTCAGAACATCCTTTTTATTGTGATATTATTTTACATTCATACCGCTCATAAGCTTTTCAAGCTCTGCGTCTGTCTTTGCTCCAAGCTCTTCCTCCTCATAAAAACGTGTAAGCAGCTTTGCAACCGGTTTCCCTTCATAAGTAAATACAAAATCATAATAGCCCGGCTTGCATTCATCTTTATTCAAATAGAAACTGCCCCATGAGCTTTCAGGATCTTCATCTGTATAATCGTACAAGCCGCAATAGTTTACAAAGCCCGGCATTAAATCAGAATACTGCGTTGTTTCATATGAGCTCTGGTCCTCCCTGTGCTCAAGAATCCAGACCTTCATATCATACTTTAAATCAGTGTCCGGATAGAAATCAATCCATTCATTAAGCTCAAAAATGCATCTGATATTCTCAGTCTTTGTGTCCTTCGCATTAAACTCTGTCGAACCGGCTCTGTTGCCTGTGATTCTTACGCCACGGATAAGCGGCTCCTCGCCATCCTTTAAGTTAATAAAGTAAAGCTTACCCGGAGTCATGGCTCCTTCTAGCTCGCCGCCCTGATTTGCGCTGTTTTCAGTTTCTGCCTCATCAGGCTTAGCCGCCTGCGTTGCCGCATTGTTCTCATTATTGTTTCCTGAACTGCTGTCTGAACCGCCACAGCCCTTGCATGCAGGAAGCATAAGCAGCATAACTATAACCATCATAAGTGAAAATATTTTTTTCAAATCAATCTCCTCCTCGCATTTAGAATACTTGCCTACCTTCAGTAAACCATAAAGAACAAATCAAGTCAATACCGACCTTAAACAGTACTATTTTTTTCTGCATATGTACAAAAGATGATTTGTATTTCCAAGCAGCTCACGCTTCTGCGAAAACGCAAGATACCAGTCGGCAAGCCTCTTAAAATCCTCGTCCGAAAGTTCAAAGTCCGCACGCTCTTCTATCGGTTCAATCAGACCATCCACACCGGTAGTAGTAATCCAATTCACAGGCTTATCCTCAAACAACGCCTCAAACTCCACAACATCATATCCTGTAAAAAGCTGCTCCTTAAAATGCCTTATCTTATAGTCATCCGTAAAATTCTCTTCCTGACCTTCCGCCCAGTTTCCCTTAAAATAATTTGCATACATTATACCGAAAACTGATATAAAGGCAAAAAGCATGACTCCTCCCGGCTTTGTAACCCTGATTGCCTCATCAATTGCCTTATGCACCTCCGCAGCCTCATACAAATGATACAGCGGTCCAAATACCAATGTTACATCAAATGTATCGTCACTAAAGCCTGAGAGGTTCGTCGCATCCCCCTGATACGATTTTATATTATCAAGCCCAATGCTGTTTTCCCTTAAAACTTTAAGATTACCTTCTACGAGTTCTACAGCCGTAACGTCCATGCCCTCCTTCGCAAGAGCAATTGAATATCTGCCTGTTCCGGCTCCAACCTCAAGCACCTTTGAATTTCTGTCCGCATACCTGTGAATATAATTCATCGTAGTTGCAAACTCCAGCTGTCCGTGTCTGCTGCCACAAAGTCTTCCGTCTTCATCAATCTGGCTGTAAAAACTGCTTACAATTTCCGTTCTTGTGCTCTTTTGAATAACATCAGGTTTGCATGTCAAATCGTTGTCATCAATCTCAGTTCTTGTGCTCATAGACTTTCTCCCTATAGTTGAATATATCAATACGTAAAACTAAAATTCAAACTATTATTTTTTAATCGTCCAGTAACCGTTATAAGCATAATGATCATTTGTACCAATAAGCAGCTTATCAGATTTTTCAAAGCCACAATTTTTCACTGCCTCTAACCTTTCAACTGCATAAATCGGAGCTTTGGATATTATCTCACCGCAGTCAAAAAGCTCAAAAGCAGGCGGTATAAAAAGCTGCAGTATTTCCTGAATTACATTTGCTTTTTCGTAATCACTTCTTAAATCGAGTCTGAGAACGCCCACATCATTAAAATCATCATCTGACGTTCTATGAAACATCTCTATTGTTCCTATTGCCTTTGAAATTGCTTTATCAATTACAGTCCATCTGACAAAGCATCTGTTTTCATAAGATTGCAGCCAAAAACTGATTGCATTCTCCATCTCCTTCTTGGAAGGATAATAAAAATTATCTCCGTCACAATTATCGCTGTTAAAGAAAGGCAGCGAATTTTTATCACTGTAGACTTCCAACAGAGCATCTGCATCCTCTTTTTCCACAAAACGAATTAAATACTTTTCGTCTTCAAATTCCGGACAGGCTTCATATACGTCTGTATTCTTCTTTGCTTTTTTCTGCTCGCGTTTTCTTCGCCTCTGCTCGCGGTTATTTTCCTCTGAAGCAAAAATCTCAACTGCTGCGTCTGTCAGCTCGTCCGACCAGACCCTGCCGCTTTTTACAACATTTGCCCACGGACAAAGCTTTTCATAATCGTCATCAAAAACAACTGTATAAGGAGGGCCGCAGCGGTCGTCAACCGACATGTACATATGTCTGCCATCATATATAATGAGATATGCATCCCCCTCTGTCATGCTCTCGTCAAGCCTCTCATAAATCTCTTTAGTTATCTCATATAAATTGTACGACTGTATTCCTCCATACTCAGCGAAATATCGTCCGTTTTCTTCGTTATAGCAGGCCTTCCAGCCACATCCGGTTTTGAATTGCATATATAAATCACTCCTTTATATAAATAATCCCAGAATTATTCTTCAGGGGTTATATGAATCTGATTATTCCCTTTATCATCATCATAGACTTCAACAATATATCGATATTCCTTATCTCCGTCCCTTATCACAAATGATTTTGTGCCGTATTTTTTTACCCTAATGCGGACTAAGCTATCTTTCTTCGGTATATTGAGGCAATTATACTACAATCAGGCAAAACAGGCAATAAAGAATATCTCGCCATATATAACAAAACAGCTCTAAACATTACCCCAAAGTAAAGCTTAGAGCAACAAAAAACCTCTTCTGCCAGCTCTGACAAAAGAGGTTCGCTATAAACGGAGGAGAAGGGATTTGAACCCTTGCGCCGGTGCTACCGACCTACTGGTGTTCGAAGCCAGACCCTTCAGCCACTTGGGTACTCCTCCAATATGGTATTTAACCAACAAATATGATTATACATATTTGACAGGCTTTAGTCAACCACAATTATCTTATATTTGTGAACACCTCTGTGTTCTTGCCGTGAAATGCACGTCAGTTTTGCCGACTTCTTTCTTAACGCATTCCCGATATTGATTATCTTCCGAAGAATGCATCAATGCCGTTTGCAATGCCGAGTGCTGCCCTGTTCTGGAAGTCCTCGGTTGCCATAAGACGATCCTCATCAGGATTGCTCATATAACCCATCTCAACAAGAGTGACAGGAACCTGGCACCAGTTGATGCCTGTCATGGTATCCGTCTCCCAAACGCCATTATTCTTTACGCCAGTCTGCGCAAGCATACCATTTAACACACAGTCCGAAAGATTGCGGCTTGCCTGGTAAATGCCGCCGCAGTATGGATTTGCAGGCGTAGGACATACTGTCATGCCGCCATTTTTAGAATGATTGTCGGAACCGTTTGCGTGAATTCTTATAAATGCTTTAGCACCATAGCTGTTAGCCAGCGCTGCTCTCTCTGCATTGCTTATATTGACCTCATTGGTCTCTCTTATCATAAGCACGCTGTAGCCTCTGCGTAAAAGCTCGTCACGAAGCTTTAGCGAAACATTTAAATTTAACTGATACTCTGCAAGGCCGGTTGCCTCTCCCGCTGTACCGTATGAAACCTTCTTTTTCATCTCAGAAGAACCTGGACCTAAAGGCTCCTTTTCATTGTTTCCCTTGCCCTGATGTCCTGCATCAATCGCAACAATTATGCTGCCGCCCTGATAGAAAATGCCTGTTCCCGGTATGCCCTGTGCATTCGGCGCAGGAGTATAATTCTGTGCGTTTGCCTCCGGCTGCGCCTCAGGAGCTTTCGTTTCAGGTGCCTTTGTTTCAGGTGCCTTATCCGTAAGATATTCCGTTGCTACATAGCACACCTTATCATTGTATTTTACCATGCACCATTCCTGGGACCATCCGATGCTTTCAATTGCCTGACCTTTTTTAAGCTTGCCGACAATCTCTGAAGCAGTGGAATAATCCGACCTGATATTTACTGTTTCAACGGCATAAAGCGTCTGAACCACGTCATCAAAGCTAATCGGCTGTGTCGGAGCCTCCGTAATAGCTTCAGTCTCAGTCTCGGCTTCCGTGCTTTCCTCTGTGGCAGCTTCTGTGACTGCCTGCGTGGTTTCCTCCGCTAAAGTCTCTGTAACTGTCTCGCCGGTTTCTGCCGCAGTAGATATTTCTGCCTCTGATGTGCTTTCAGTGCTGATAATATCATCACTGTTCACATCAGTGCTCTTACCGGATGTACATGCTGCAGATACAGTAAACAGCATCGCAAATATAATTATTAATATACTTTTTAATATGCCCTTATTCATCTTCACTTACCTTTTCCTTCCCCCGACTGATACTATATTTAAATCCGAAAGCACCTCGTCATTTTCTATAAAGCTTCTAAGCACAGCTTCATATTCGCTGCCTGTGCATGACTTGTTTATAACAAAATCACTTATGTAGGCTACCACCGCTTTGTCTGTGACTACTCTTGCAAAGCCAACCATAATATCATTCTCATACAAGGCATAGCACTCTGAATTGTTCATGGCGTTCACAAGCCTGTCCGTCGTAATAACGTCCTCCGAATCCTGTGACAAAAGTCTCTGCACGTCCAGAATCCTCATATTTGTCTTATCCTTGGACACATACATGCTTTCCTTTGCAGCCTTAATCTCACGCTCTTTTTTATCGTCATCCCTTTTTCTCCTGACCTCAATGCTGTCAGTATCAAAATCCTCGTCATTTCCAAGGTCAATGCTTTCCCTCATAGCGTTCCTCTGACCTTCAAACCACGCCTGAACCTCAGCATCATCATTGTCCGCGGTTCTGATTTTACGGGCCTGCTCCGCCTTTATCCTTGCGTCCTCCAGCTCCTTAAGAATCTGCTCCTCGTTCATTGCAACATTCTTCTTAAACTCAATAGAGCCGGCATTTGCCCTGTACCACAAATATGCATTTTTAAGTCCGTCTAAAAATAACGTCTCCCTGTGGAACAATGACTTCATCTTTGAAACATCAAGCACATTGTCATAATCGTAAAACGGGAAGAAATCTCTGACATTCCTGCCTGAGGTCTCATAATCATATTCGATAATGTCAACATAGCCGCCCGCCGCTGCCGCACAGGCTTCCACCCACTGCCTTGCGGTAAGCGACTCTGAGTTACCTATATTGTAAATGCTTATATTCTCCTTCGCACTCTGTGCTGCCTTAAGTGCAAAATCTGCAAGGTCCGGTGCATATACAAACTGCAGTCTTGGATTTGATGCCGGAATAAGCACCGGCTTATGCTCCTCGACATGCTTGAATATAAAGCTCTCTCTCTGAACATAATTGTTCTCACCGTAAACATACGCAGGTCTTAATATAACCAGTCTGGTCTTCGTCCAGATAAAATGTCCCCTGTAATATGATTCAGCCTTTATCTTGTCAGTACCATAGTCCCACCAGTAAGGGTTCTCCGCAAGCGAATCCCCCTCCTTATAAGGTATATCAAGTGATTTAATATCATAAACTGCGCTCGAACTGATAAATATAAAGGTCTCTATGCACTCTCTGTCAAGTGCGCTGCAAAGACGCTCTGCCTGCTTGGAATCAAGCCCGCACACATCAATAACAATCTCAAATTCCTTTTTGTACAATGCTTCCTTTAGCATCGAACCATTATCCCTGTCGCAGATAATCTGGTGAATCCGCTTATCCCACACAGGCACATGTCCTCTGTTCAGCACATACACATCATAGTCTGCATTTAAAAATGTATTTACAATACTTCTGCCGATAAAATAGCTTCCACCGACTACCAATACTCTCTTTTTCATATAGGTCTCCATTCCGTCGCCGGAACCACGAAAAGTCGCAAATTTCTCATACTGCCTTACGAAGCTCTCCATGCTTTCACTCCGGCAAAATAAAATAATCAATCCTAACACAGTATACATTAACAGCAATTCATATTCAAGAGTTAATATTGCAATATTAACTGCGTGAACAGTTACCACATGCTATATTAAATTATTGCAGTCCGTCAACCGGCTGACATAACACAAGTCATTATTTTATTTCAAGGCTTCCTTATATTCCTGATACGCCGGTGAAATGTCTCTCAGCTTTTTAATTATGTCCTTGAGCTCATCCACCACATAATCTGCCTCTTCCCTTGTATTTTCATCGCCAAACGTAAATCTGACCGTACCGAAGGCAAGCTCATCAGGAAGCCCCATCGCTAAAAGCACATGTGAGGCAGCCGCTGAGGATGAATTGCACGCAGAACCGCCTGATGCGCAGATGCCCTTCATGCCAAGCATTATTAAAATCTGCCCGCTGTCCACAAACTGGAAGCTAAAGCTTGCATTGTTCGACAGGCGGTAAACCGGATGCCCGTTGAGTCTCGTATAAGGTATCTCCGAAAGCACCCTGCCCACAAAATAATCTCTAAGCTTCGCTATACTGCTCTGCTTTTCCTCATAATTTTCATATGCAATTTTCGCCGCCTTTGCCATGCCCACAATTCCTGGTACGTTCTCTGTTCCTGCCCTGTAGCCCCTCTCCTGTGCGCCGCCATGAATCAGCTGCTTAGGCAAAATACCATCCCTGATATAGAGGAAGCCCACGCCCTTTGGCCCGTTAAATTTATGTGCGCTTACCGACAGCATATCCACATTCATCTCATCAACATTTATCCTCTGATGTCCAAATGACTGCACCGCGTCCGTATGAAACAGTACGCCCCTGTCTCTTGCAAGCTTCCCTATTTCCTTTACCGGCTCAATCGTCCCGACCTCATTGTTCGCCATCATCACCGAAATAAGAGTAGTATCGTCTCTTATAGCATTTCTGACATCATCCGGCCTTACTCTTCCGAATTCATCCGTCCCGACATACGTTACCTCAAAGCCCCGGCTCTCCAGAAATTCGCAGGCATGTATCACCGCATGATGCTCAACTGCCGACGTAATAATATGTCTGCCCTTATCCGCAAATGCCAGTGCGCCGCCCTTTATCGCCCAGTTGTCAGCCTCGCTGCCACCCGAAGTAAAATAAATCTCCGTTTGTCCTGCGCCAATCAACTGTGCAACACTCTTTCGCGCACCCTCCACCGAATCCTTAGCAAGCTTTGCAAAATCATATAATGAAGACGGATTGCCATAGCATTCACTGAAATAAGGAGTCATTTCCTTAACAACCGCAGGGTCTGTTCGCGTAGTTGCCGCATTATCCAAATATATAACCTTTCTCACAGAACTTTTACCTCCTGTAGCCGCACAAAATCATATATATTAGGATATGCGTGAGGAATATGAAATGTTCAGATTATAAGCTATATTTTTCAAAGCGCCCCTATATACGATTTTGGGACTAGTGCAACTACAAAAGATTATAAGCTATATTTTTCAGAACACTCCTATATACTTTCCGGCACATATTTTCGCCTGCTCAGGGTATTCAAAGCCCTCATGCTCAGCCAGTGCTACTGTTATTCTTGCAAATAATTTATGCGTTGCCACCAACGCACGCATAATATCTTCTTTATCATAATGTGCAAAGCACATTTTTAAATCATTAACAATATCGTCTCCGGCCCACTTTTCAACAAACCTTCCGGCATGCCACACATCAACCCCGGCGATTTTATAACGATACAGCTCCATCATTCTTAGAAGATAATTCTTTAAATAAGAGTCCACACAGGTTTTGGCAGACCATAATTCTCCCCTTTTAAGCTTCTTACACGCCCAGATATTATGAAAATAAAAATCATTCACAATATTAATAAACTCTTCTTCATTGATTGCAGGCTCTGAACTGCCGGGTTTAATATGTGTTTTCAGCAATTCCGTATATCCATTAGAATCATACAGCACATCATACCCTCTATTCATCACCCACTCTGCCACCCCATCTGCAACTGCTTTTTCAAACTGCTCAGGCGTCAGAATAATCATATCCACATCCTTATCGTCATCATAAATACACCTTCTTTCCCTGCCTCCACCAAGTGTATCCTCTATAAAAGATATATTTATTGTTCCCAAAAGCTTTGGATAATCACCACAAAACCATTCTTCTGTATTGCTTGTAATTATAAAAAGGTCCAGATCCGAAAACTCATCTGCTTTCATATATGCTCTGGTCGAAGAACCAATCGCTATAATCGCCTTAATATTCTCATCATTATTAGCATACTCTAACACTTTATTTTTTATATCAAAATATTTATCCATAATGTCTCCCTTCTTACTCCAACAACAAAGCATGCTCATCCCAGTTTTTCACGAATTGTATCCTCCTAAAATCTTGATATATTTCAGTGCTCAAACGGTTTATTAAATGAACCTATCTCTATCAGGTTGCCTTCCGGGTCAGCAATATAGCATGTTCTCTGCCCCCATGGTTCTGTTGTAGGCTCAAGTATGGACTTTGCGCCATGTTCGATAACTCTTTTATACTCTTTATCCACATCTTCAAATGTATCAACATACAGAGCAATTTCAAAATGTCCATTCACGCTCCTAAGATATTCATACCTTCTGTTTGTCATTTTTTCAAAATCGTCCCGACCATACAATAAAAACAATGTGCCATCCTTTAGCAAATACACATTTGATGTATTCTCGTCCTCTTTAATTTCAAAGCCAAGCACATCTCTGTAAAATCGAATCATTTTACCCATGTCATTAACAAATAATCCAAAGCCGTCTAATCTCATAAAGCTGCCTCCATAAATTATGCTTAGAAATAAAACATTTCTAACGCAGTACCATCGAAGTCTTCCAGTATATAAATTTCATCATTTTCTGTTTTTATTTTAAATCTAAAATAAGTGTTTGTTATAATTCCTTTTTCATAACAATCTTTTCATCAGTTCGGTATTCTTCATAGAAACCTTGATTCAAGAAAAGCCTGACTGCAGTATTGTCGATAGCTATATCATCATACAAAACAGTTATACCATTTTCTTTTGCTGCATAACAAAGGAGTTCAAGTCCTTTTGTTCCATATCCTTTTCCCCTAAACTTAGAAAATACTATAACATCTGCAACGTAGCCATCATACTCAGAATCGTAGTGATAAGATATTTCTCCTACAAATCCATTCTCATCCTTCAAATATCTATAGTATCTTTGGTTCTCGTGATTAACAATCCAGTAATCATACCATTCCTGCCATATATCCTTTGGAAATGGTATAGTTCCACCCCATGCATGATTGTATGACATTGTTTCCTCATCAGCCATAAGACTTTCTCTAAACCACATATCTTCCAAAGTTGGTATTACTGCTTCTAACATTTCTTCAGTTCCTTTCCGACATCTCATAAATCCAAAACATCCTGCAATTTTTTTGCATAATGTAAACATTTATATTTTAAAAATTAATCATCATATAAATGTCTAGAAAATATCCTAACATAAACAGTAACTGTTTTCAATGAAAACCCTGATAGCGTTTATGTTCAGTAAACATTGGCAGTTTTTCGTTACTCAAGCCTCAAAAAAGTCTCTTTAAAAAACATTTAATATGTTATAATATATAATTATCTTATCAATAATTTATCTAATAATTTTTACTATTTTTAGGAATTTAACTATGAACGAAAAAGATTTTACATATTTAAATATCGAGTTTTTAGAAGAATATAAAAAGTTAAATAATCTATGTTCTGATGCTTATGGCGTTGCCAATGGTATTACACATTATATTGATACTATGAAAAATGTGCCTTCATATGAAAGTTCAAAAATTGCAAACTGGAATTACAATTTGGAGCAATTAAAAAAATATCGTCATATAAGGAATTCATTTGCTCATGAGACCGACACTTTCACGCAATCAATTTGTAGTGAAAATGATATAATATGGCTGAAGGATTTTTATCAAAATATGCTGCAGAGTAATGATCCTTTAGCAATTTTGTATAGGCAGAGAAATTATATACGGCCTGAAAATTCTATGCAAATCAAACCTGATACGTACTATATAAGGCCTGAAAACGATGTCAAAACACCTAGATCAAATTATATTTTAATCATTGTTTGTATTGTATTCTTAATTATCATTATATTATTTTATTTGTTCCTTAAAATCGCTTAACCATCATGGCCTAAGCGATTTTGCCTTAATCAAAGCTTTTTGTTGTTTACATATTATAACAAGTGAACAACATATATACAAAGATCCAAAAAGCGACCTGCCTGAGCAGGTCGCCAAATTAACAATTTAGAAATACAAAATTACATTCCCATCTGCTTTGCAACTTCTTCTGCAAAGTTCTCGTTCTTCTTCTCAAGACCCTCGCCTGTCTCGTAACGAACGAACTTTGTAACAGCAAGAGTTGTGCCGGCCTTCTTAGCAACCTCTTCAAGATACTTGCCAACTAACTGCTTGCCATCCTCAGCCTTTACATATACCTGGTCAACAAGGCAGAACTCCTTGAGCTCCTTGTTGAGACGGCCCATAACCATACCTGTAAGAACCTTCTCATTTGCATCAGGCTTCTCATTCTTAGCTGCAACCATGAGAATCTCCTTCTCCTTCTCGATGAACTCCTCTGAGATTTCTGAACGGTTAACGTATACTGGCTTAAGAGCTGCAATCTGCATAGCGATGTTCTTAAGAGCTTCCTTAACGTCGTCATTTACTGCAGGGCACTCAGCAACTACGAGAACACCAATCTTGCCGCCTGCGTGTACGTAATCAACTACGATACCGTTGTCTGCTGCAACCTTCTCATATCTTCTGATCTTAAGGTTCTCACCGATAACTGCAACCTTGCCTGAAAGAGCCTCAGCTACTGTCTTGCTGTCATCAAGATACCACTTCTCGCTCATGAATGCATCCATGTCTGCTGCGTCTGAATTCATAGCCTGAACTGCAACCTGTCCAACATACTCCTGGAAATCAGCATTCTTTGCAACGAAGTCAGTCTCTGAGTTAACTTCTACTACAACGCCTGTCTTGCCGTCTTCGCTTACAAGTGTCTTGGCAATACCTTCTGCTGCAATTCTTCCAGCCTTCTTAGCTGATGCAGCAAGTCCCTTTTCTCTAAGGAAATCTACTGCCTTATCCATATCGCCGTCTGTCTGTGCAAGTGCCTTCTTGCAGTCCATCATACCAGCGCCTGTCATCTCTCTTAATTCTTTTACCATTGCTGCTGTAACTGCTGCCATGTGATTAATCCTCCTATTTTTAATAATGCGCAGGGCAGCTTCATGCCCTGCAGCATCTGTGTATTATTCCTCTACTGCTTCCTCAGCTGCCTCTACAACCTCTTCGATTGATGGTACAGCCTCTTCTGAAGCCTCTGCCTCTGAAGCCGGAACCTCAGAAATCTCCTCGCCCTGATTTGCCTCGATTACTGCGTCAGCCATCTTTGATACGATAAGCTTAACGGCTCTGATAGCGTCATCATTGCCCGGGATAACATAATCAAGCTCTTCAGGATCACAGTTTGTATCTGCAATACCGATAAGCGGAATACCGAGTGTGTGTGCTTCCTGAACACAGATTCTCTCCTTCTTAGGGTCAACTACGAAGATAGCGTCAGGAATCTTCTTCATCTCCTTGATACCGCCAAGGTTCTTCTCTAACTTCTCCCATTCTTTCTTAAGCTGGATAACTTCCTTCTTTGGAAGAACATCAAATGTTCCATCCTCTGACATAGTCTCAATAGCCTTAAGTCTTGCGATTCTGCTCTGGATTGTCTTGAAGTTTGTGAGCATACCGCCTAACCATCTCTGGTTTACATAGTACATACCGCAACGCTCTGCCTCTGTCTGAACTGCATCCTGAGCCTGCTTCTTTGTACCAACGAAAAGAATTGTACCACCATCCTTAGCGATGTCAGCGATTGCCTTGTAAGCCTCGTCAACCTTGCCAACTGACTTCTGTAAGTCGATGATGTAGATACCATTTCTCTCTGTGTAGATGTATGGAGCCATCTTAGGGTTCCATCTTCTTGTCTGATGTCCGAAATGAACACCTGCCTCGAGTAACTGTTTCATTGAAATAACGCTCATTTGTCTACCTCCTGGTTAATTTCTTCCACATGCTCTTTACTCCTTAGATTCACCGCCAATCGGCACCAGTTAAGAATAAGCATGCGTGATTATTTTCAAGAAACGCCTGTGTGCGTTGCACAAGCGTAAATATATTACCATAAAGTACATTATATTGCAAGGATTTATTTAAATTTTCACGTATTTTTTTGCTGATTTTCAAGCATTTATTCAGTAAATCTGCTTCTACCTGCCCGATGATTTCAGCGGCTCTACTGTTCATCAAGCATTTCCTCTAAGAATCTGCTTCTGTCTGCCTGCCGGTTGTAGCGGTTCTTCACGCTTGAAACATAAAGCCGGTCCTTTGCCCTCGTAAGTGCGACATACAAAAGTCTTCGTTCCTCTTCTATATCGGCGTCAATTACAGCCTTTCTGTATGGAATGATTCCCTCATTCACGTCGGGCACAAATACCACACGATATTCCAGTCCCTTTGATGAATGGATAGTCGAGACGGTTACCCCGTGCTGCTTCTCACCCTTATTTGCCGCCTGCTCCTTAAGCTTCTGCCCGTACTCTTCAATTTTCGCAAACCACTGATTAAACACGGCGCAGCCCGCGGCAGACTCATGTATCTCATCAAGAATATCCACAAGCTCACGCTCATTTAAATTCATTTTTGTGGCATACTCCGTCAGAAAGCTGTCATAGCCTATGCCCTTTCTAATATACTGGATTGCGGCGTACACCGACACCCTCTTTATCACCAGCAAATCATATTCTAGCTTCTCAACCCGCTCCACCATCCAGTCCCTGTCGGACAAAAGCTCCTTTAGCGAATCAAACGACACCTCTTCGGTAGTAAAAAGGCTTCTGGAAATATACCTGTTCGGGTGGTTGATTATTCTCAGCATATCGCTGCGCTTACCCTGCCCCATCGCAAGCTTTATGTAAGAAATAATGTCCTGTGCTATCCAGTGCTCAAAAACATTATTTATTTTATCTCTAAGGACAAATGGTATGCTGTTGTCGATAAATGACTTAATAAGCATGGACGAGCCTGAATTTGTACGATAAAGCACTGCAATATCATCCTCGTCATAGTCCTTATCGGTCAGCGCCTTTATGAATTTGACAATGCTTTCATTCTCGCTGCCAACGTCCTCAAACTCCTGATAATAAACCGGGCTGCCCTCTCCCCTGAAAGCCCTCAGCTCCTTCTTAAAACGCTTGTCATTATTTTCAATCAGTTTTAGCGCAGTACTTACAATATCCTGCGTGGAGCGGTAATTAACATCCAGCACATATTTTTTTGCTCCCGGAAAATCTCTCTCAAAGCCCAGCATAATCTCCGGCTTTGCTCCCCTGAACCTGTAGATGGACTGGTCATCATCTCCCACAGCAAAAAGCCCGTGTCCCTGCGGCGTCAACAGCTTCAAAACCTTATACTGCAGCATATTTATATCCTGATATTCATCCACCAGAATAAACTTATACCGTTCCTGCCACGCCTTCAGCACATCAGGTCTGGCAGTCAGAAGCTCATAACACAATATAAGCATATCGTCAAAATCAATCTTATTTTCGCGTCTCATGACAGCTTCATATTCGCTGTAAATATCCCTGAACGTATTCTCCGGACAGTTTGATGAATAATAATTGTTGATATCAATCATATTGCCCTTTACAAGGCTGATTTCACTGATAATATTCGGGATAAGCTCCTTGTCATCCCCCGGCTGCAGCTGTGTCTTCTTAATAATGTTCCTGACAAGCTCGTGCTTATCCTGCTCGGAAATAATATGCTCCGGATTGTAGTTATAGGCGTATTTGAGGATTCTGAAGAAAATAGAATGAAATGTCCCAAAGGTTACTGCCCCTGCCTTTCCGTCCGACATCCTTATAAATCGTTCCTTCATCTCCTGTGCCGCCGCCCTTGTAAAGGTTACAACCATAATCGACTGCGGTGCCACACCGCACTCATCAATTAAATACTTTATCCTCCATGTAATAACCGTAGTCTTGCCGGAGCCCGGTCCCGCAAGCACAAGCGCCGGTGCTTCGCTGTAAATACCATGAGACACAGCTTCATACTGTGCCTCATTCAATAATTCTTTCATATATTCCGTCATAATTAATTAAAGCTTAAATCTCCATATTTTTAATATACATAAAGCCCGATTCATAGCGGTGACTCTGATGACGCTTTTCCCAAGCCTGACCCATTTTACCTGTTAAACCACAAGCGACACAATCTTTGCCGCTACGTAAAACTTTTCCCAAGCCTGACTCATTTTATCTGTTAAACTGTATCCATAAAGGTCTTCTCAACCTTGTTAAAAATCAGTACACCTATTATAAGTACTGCCAGTGTTGTAAAAGCACTGATAATCAGATACTTAACAGGAACCGCTCCTCTTCCCAAAAATGCATATCTGAAGGTCTCTATAATCGGAGCCATTGGATTTAAAAGTATGATATCCTTAAGGAAGCCCGGAGCCTGGGACACAGGATATACTACAGGAGTTGCATACATCCAAAGCTGCACACAAAAGCTCACCAGTACCGCAAGGTCTCTGTATTTTGTAGTAAGCGATGATACAATTATACCAAATCCAAGAGCCAGCAGAGCAGCCTCCAATACCAGAAACGGAGTGAGCAGAATATAAATATTCGGCGCAATAGCGCTTCCGTTCACAATATAAATGACCATAATCACAATAAAAAGCACAAGCTGTATTGCAAAATTTATAAGTCCCGATATTGTCACGGAAACAGGCATAACCAGTCTCGGAAAATAGACCTTGCCAAATATTCTGGCGTTCCCGGCAAAAGTATTTGATGTCTTTGTAAGACAATTTGCAAAATAAGACCACAATATATTACCGGACATATAGAATACGAACTGTGGAATATCATCTGTTGAAATTCCCGCAATAATACCAAATACAACCGTAAATATGCTGGTGCTCATAAGAGGACTTAAAATCACCCACAATGGTCCCAGTACAGTCTGCTTATAAAATGTTGTAAAATCTCGTTTTACAAACATAAATATAAGGTCTCTGTATTCCCATATCTCTTTTAAATTAATATCCAGAAGGCTTCTCTTGGGTTCAATGACAAGACTCCACTCTTCTTTATCCATAGTAATCTCCATTCCTCCGCCTTTAAGCGGCAAAACAGCGGTACTAATCCTGCACTATATCCTACTTGTTTACCGCAGCTTCAAGCAATTCAATACCCTTTCTGATACGTTTTAAGGATTCTTCCTTGCCGATAATCTCCATAATCTCGGTTGCTCCGGCAGGAGTCATCTGCTTTCCTGATACAGCTGTTCTTACCGGCCAGAGCGCATAACCGTTTTTGCAGCCCTTCTCCTCAACATAGTCTGTCAGAAGCTTGTATATTGCATCATTTGAATAATCTTCATGTGCTTCAAATCTAGGCAGAAGCTCCTTTAATACCTCCAACGAAGATTCCTCTGTTGTCTTCATCTTCTTATGTGTATACATAGCGGTATCATACTCAGGAAGCTCATTGAAGAAATCAACCAATCCCTCAATATCAGGGAATACTTCTATTCTTGTCTTTACCATAGCGGCAATCTTCTTAATGTCCAGATCCTTAGTGATGTATTTCTTAAGGTATGGCTCTGCCATCTCGTAGAATCTGTCAAAATCCATAGCCTTGATATACTCGCCGTTCATCCACTTGAGCTTATTTATATCAAATACTGCCGGCGACTTGCTCATATGATGATAATCAAACGCCTCAACAAGCTCCTCAAGCGAGAATATCTCTCTGTTGTCCTCTGGCGACCAGCCAAGCAGCGCAACGTAATTTACAATAGCCTCTGATAAAAAGCCCTGCTCAAGCAGATCCTCGTATGATGAATGACCGCTTCTCTTGCTTAATTTTTTATGATTCTCATCTGTAATCAGCGGACAATGCACGTAAACCGGCTCCTCCCAGCCAAACGCCTGATAAAGTCTTGTGTATCTCGGTGATGATGAAAGGTACTCGTTGCCTCTTACAACATGGCTTATCTGCATCAGATGGTCATCCACAACATTTGCAAAATTGTATGTAGGATATCCGTCAGATTTAATAAGTA
This sequence comes from Lachnospiraceae bacterium, assembly GCA_017442865.1. Lineage (GTDB taxonomy): Bacteria > Bacillota > Clostridia > Lachnospirales > Lachnospiraceae > JAFRXK01. The sequence goes on from JAFRXK010000014.1 coordinate 27,326, forward strand.
TCATGTCGCTGAGCTCTGCATTATCTACTGTAATATCTCCGTAAATATCATCATGGAAGGTTGTTGTGCCCTCTGTCGGATTGTTCTGTCTGATTACAAAAGGTTTGCCTGCAGCAAGATTTGCCTCAACCTCTTCCTTTGAAAGGTGAAGACAGTGCTTGTCATACATAAGTATCTCCTTGCCGTCCGAACCCACAGTCGTATGCATACTTTCAAGACGCTCCTTATCGCAGAAGCAGTAATATGCCTCTCCCTTTTCAATAAGCTGCTTGGCATATTCCATATATAAGCCGCATTTGCAGCGCTCACTCTGCACATATGGACCAAATCCGCCGTCCTTGTCAGGACCCTCATCATGCTTAAGCCCTGTCTTCTCAAGTGTTCTGTAAATGATTCCGAGTGCCTCGTCAACGAACCTCTCCTGATCGGTATCCTCTATTCTTAAAAGGAAATCTCCTCCTTCGTGCTTTGCAATAAGATATGCATAAAGTGCCGTACGAAGGTTACCTACATGCATTCTTCCTGTTGGACTTGGCGCAAATCTTGTTCTTATCTTACTCATAACCACACCTCTGTATTTTTAATATTATGTCTTGTACAAAATGTATCGACTCTGTGATACCTTAAGGCACACCTTTTGCGCCCCGGCATCCTCTCATTATTCTATATTACATAATTTGCACTGTCAACACTCATAACCCTCTGTATCTTAATTTTCTGCTTTTCAATGCATTTACGCATGCCAATCCGGTTACAAAAATTATCTCTAATCCGTCATTTGTGACAGGACAGCACATAAGCTGCTTAACTCTGCTTAACTCTGTCATGTCTTATGGAATGCTGTATTCTTGTACGGAACAGCCGCCTTTTTATCTCCTTTAAATCAAATGGTATGAGCGGGTAAATGTAGCTCTTTCCCGCAATTGTTTTGTTGGTCACTATCGCAAGAATACTTATGATAAAGCCGGCAATAAGCCCCCAGCCTCCGAACAGTGCCACTAAAATAAGCATCATAATCCTTACGAATTTTAATGCATAGCTTAGTTCAAAGCTCGGCTGTGTATAATTTGACAGGGCAACAAACGCCATATAAAGCATCGACGGCGAATTGAACCATCCCGACTCAACCGTAAACTCACCAACCACCAGACCTGCAATAATACTCAGCGGCGTATTTAGCATGCTGGGCGTATCAAGCGCTGCAAGCTTAAGACCGTCTATGGCAAACTCAAGTATAAGCAGCTGCCAGATAATCGGTATGTTAATGTCATCATGAATTATAATAAACGAAAATGACTCAGGCAAAAGGTCAGGTCTTTGCACAAAAAACAGCCATACAGGCGTAAGATACATTGCCGCAATTGATATAATCACCCTCGACAGCCGAAGATATGTGCCTGTCACCGGTGGAAAATAGTAATCGTCCGCCTCCTCTATAATATCAAATATTGATGACGGCAGAATCATCGCAGACGGCGAGCTGTCAACCATAATAATAACATTGCCCTCCAAAAGATGCGCCGCCGTAGTGTCAGGACGTTCGGAATACTTAAACTTTGGAAACGGGTTGTACCATTTGTGCGGAAATATACACTCTGCAAGACTCTCCTGATTCATAACAAGCGCATCAACCTCCACCGACACTATCCTCTCCCTGATTCTGTCAAGCAGCTCCTTATCAACCCTGCCCTTGTAATAGCATATTGCGACATCAGTCTTTGAACTGCTGCCCACCTGGTACATCTCCATGCGCAGATTCTCATCCCTGATTCTTCTGCGGATAAGCGCCGTATTCTGAACAAGCGTCTCAACAAAACCATCCCTTGACCCCCTTAGCACCTTCTCCTTTTCAGGCTCTCCGACGCCCCTCGCCGGATACGTCCTGCAGTCCAGTGAAAAGCATGTATCAATGCCATCCACCAGTATACTTGGCATGCCCATCAAAAGATGCGTCACCATATCGTCATCCGTCTTAACCACAGTCACATCCGCATAAGGCACCATCGCCTTTAAAAATCCGTCAGTATCAGCCGGAACCTCCCCGGGTTCGACTCTTGCGAAATACTCCAGTATCTTCTGCAGTATCTCATCCCTCGTAAAACCATTGAGGCAGTATATGCACGCCTTCCTGTCTCCAACAGAAAATCTCTTAAAAATAATATCAAAATTCTTGTCCGTGTCGAGTCTGGCATCCAAATGTCCTATATTATACTCAATATTATCCGATATATTCTGCATAACCCACTCCAATACTGTAATAGCACAAATTTCTTAATACAGTATCTCCGATTATGAAAAATATATACCCGGATAATGTCTCCAGACAGTTATTAAATTATTAATTTGGGCAGTACTTTTATATGTTTATGATTTGTATTTTTGACTTTTATGATTTGTATTTTTGACTTTTATAATTTGTATTTTTTAATGTTATGATTTGTATTTTTTAACAATAATTAATTCTTATGATATGCATCTATAATTTTACGTGTATTAATTATTACGTTTAAGGATTTTACTCCAGTTGCTTTCATGACGCAAAACCCTTAATATCTGTATCTCTTTTTCTTGTTCATCAATTATAATAACGTTATATTGCTTTTCTATTGGCATCTTCACTAACCCTCGCTATCCGTTCATTGATTATTTTAAATGCCTCATCTAAAGTATATACCCTGCCTGCCTCTATATCATCAATTCCTTTTTGCAGTTCACGAAGCAGCCCCTCGTCAACATTCTCATTCGTAGTCCATAATCCGCTTTTCATAACGCATCACCTCCTGTAAATCAAGCCGCTTTTATATAACAATACTACCACAGAAGCCTTCAAGTTACAACAAAATTAATGTCACAATTTGTTACCCCTTTTACCAATCTGATACATCTTCATGCAGCTTTATTAACCGCCTTTTCTTAACCATTTATCCAATTATTATCAGTGCACGATAATCCACGCATCAAAATACATAAATAACTCATTACTTAGCAACTATAGATAATTTATGTTTTTTAACAATATGCTCACGGCAGGCATCAAAAAACCATATCTTAATTCACTGTTCTCAACCAAAAGGCTTATCACCATCAAAGCATTAATACAGCAAAACAATGATAGCTTATATGCCTTTATTTTAAATGCAATGCCTTGCAATAACAGTCAACTTAAGCTATACTGAACATAACATTTTGCAGCACTTTCAGCCGCATAAGGCGCCCCGGCGCCGGTTTTTTTCAGGAGGTATTTATGAGTAAATTTAATTCAATCAACCCGCAGGATTTTAATACAAGCGCATTTAAAACAATCGGCACAGACTGGCTTTTAGTCACAGCCGGAACTACAGAAAAATCCAATACAATGACCGCCTCATGGGGAGGCTTCGGCATTTTATGGGGCAAGCCTGTTGTATATCTTGTCATCCGCCCGCAGCGCTACACCAAAGAATTTGTCGACGCAAATGAACGCTTCAGCGTATCGGTTCTGCCAAATGATTACCGCAAGGTTCTTTCCTACCTTGGCACAGTCTCCGGGCGTGACGAGAATAAAATTGAAAAATCGGGACTCACGCTTGAATTTGATGAAGGCGTGCCTTTCTTTGCAGAGGCAGACACCTATATGATTTGCAGAAAGATGGCGGCGCAGCCTGTAGAGCCTGAGCATTTTATTGACCCTGATATTGATTCAAAATGGTACCCTGACAAGGATTATCACACAATGTATATCGCAGAGATTGAAAAGCTTGCTGTGAAATAATATGAATTTTTAAAACCCTAAGGCATTATATAATTATTATGCTTTAGGGTTTTTATTACTTGTTTATCTCATTATTTTTACTGTTCTATACTTTACTTCATCTCTGAAATATTCAAATGCACTTTTTATTTTTTGATCTAGTTCGTCAAAAGACTTATACGTAATAATATTTCTATTTTTAATATTAAAAGGCATATCCTCTGGTGAACAACTGGTTATTAATATTGTTTTCTTCTTTAATGCGTGTGCTATTCCAAGTTCATAGAACACATTCGGATTTTTACCATCCAAATTTGCAATTATATAATCAGCTTTTATAATACACTCAACGATATAACGTAATAAATCCCCTTCAATAACTATATCATCTGATTTTTTTATTGTTAGTCCCAATGATTCTACTGTATCTTTACAATTAGCATATACTTTTACGGCATCTTCATTAAAAGGCATTAACATAAAAACTGTGTTCTTCTCAACAGGAATATTTGATGAAACGCCAAATTGCTGGAGCAAATTATCATTTTTCATGGCTCCAGATAACACTAGATGGTTGTTTCTTTCCCAGTGTTCGTAGTCTTTATTAATAGATTTCTGCAATTCAGATATTTTTTCTTCTATATCTTTGCGATATGCCTCATATTCGATGTTATTAAAGCTATATTCTGATGTATTCAATCTAAACTTTAGCTGAAAAGTAAGAACTGCACTTGTTAAAAACAAAAGCATAATTACAACAAATCCACTAAACCAATCTATATTATAATTGAACATTAATACAACAGTTAGTAAAATTGCAATTATACTAACAATTCTACTCAAAACAAATAGCACCTTTGTTATTTTCTTCTTATTCATATATTTACACTCCCCTCGCCAATAACCGCATATAAAGATACTCCAAATGAAATGATAGCGAATAAATAGCTTAATACAATTAAAAAAATATGCCTTGCCCTTAAATCACCTAATTTATCTTGCAATGCAGCAGTAATTGCTGCCGAAACAAAAAGCAAAAGTAAAATTCCAACAAACTTTATTAACAATGCTTTTGCACTAATTATATTCATTGTTATCAAAAAGCCTAATGCCAGTGTGATAATTTCACATGGTAATTCTATTAATGCCTCTTTATAATCAAGTGCACAAGTTTTTCTATTAACAAAAAACTTTATAAAAATAATCAATATTGTAATCAATACCGGTAACATATAATCTTCATTCCGAAATGTATGGAATATTTCTTCAATATGTTTAACCATGCCATCAATATTTATAGATTTCATGTACATCATATGAATTAAATCTCCGTTTCTTCAGTATAGTAATTTTTATAATAACACAATCAGCGTTAATTTGCAACTCTTATTGTGTTATTATTAAACACCTATTGTGTATTACTCAACTATACAATTAGTGTAGGAGGATAACACTATGATTAACGATTTACCAAAAAAATTAAAGGAATTACGTTTGAAATATCGATTAACACAAAAAGAAGTGGCATTGCAACTAGATATATCTCCTTCTATCGTATCAAGTTACGAAACTGGTGAAAGAACTCCAAGCACAGAAGTATTATTAGCATTGTCATATTTATATAAATGCAGTACTGATTATCTCTTAGGAAAAGAAACTATTGATACAGCGGCAATGTTAGATGTTTCCGGCTTAACACCAAATCAGATTCATGCACTTATAGAATTAATCAATTCTATGAAGCCATAATAATCAAAAGTCCTGAAAAAACAAAGAGTGGGCATAATATTTGTTTTTATAAGCAAGTATTATGCCCACTCCTTGTTTTTTTGGAATTAATAATTTTCAACAATCACTTGCTGATTGCCATGCTTTTCTCACTTCACAAAATCCATCTTTATTATCTGCATTTTCATAAAGCCGTCGGCAAGCTTTGCCATAATACGGAACAGGCGCGGTACAGACGGATCCTTTAAATCATTGTAGCCGAGCATGTAACCCCGTGATGAAATAACTGCATTATCCATCCACGGCAGGATATCCTTTTCAATGCTGTCCACGCTGAAATAGTCGGTAACTGATGTTATTCCGGCTTCCTTTACCCATGTTTTGAGCATGATTTTTACGGCACGTTTGTTTGCAGCGTCAAACACCAGCCTGCCTTGCGTAAAACGCTTCGCCATGGCAAGGAACAGTCTCTTTATGTTCTCTGTTTTGAAATAATAAAATACTCCTGCAGCCAGAAAACATACTCCTTTATCTGCATTTATTTTATCAAACCACGAAAAATCGTTCAAATCAGCCGCAATATTTTTTATTCTCCCGCTTTCGGGAAGCAGACTGTTTCTTGCCGCAATTACGTCAGGCAGGTCAATGTTGTAAATTGTGCATCTGCCGTTGTCACAATTTTCTGCCGTCTGATCGAGTCCGCAGCCAAGATTTACAATTGCCGCCTCAGGATATTTTTGCAAATAATCTAAAGTCTCAACCATCAGGTCATTTTCACGCATTGCAACCTCCAAAGCCCCAAAACGGTAAGCAAGGCTCTTTGCTCTCTTATCAAGCTCTGAAAAATCATAATCTATTTTTTCAATAAGCTTTGCCGCCTTCTTATCATGAAAAAGCTTCGGAAACTGCTCATTGCACAGTTTTCGTCCGTAAAGCGGTATAACTAAAGTTTCCTGTACTGAATTTTTTTCTATATGTACACTCATTTCTTTCCCACCAGTAATGCAGAGCCTGCAAGACGCGTCCAGGTTGCTTCCCACTTCGTCATATATTTCCCTGTGGAATCTATAAGCTCTACTTTTTCATAACCCATATCCTTAAGTTCCTTTACAAAAGCCTGCATATCACCGTATTTTGATTTTGAAAAAATATCGTGAATAGCAAATGTACCGCCCTTCTTTAACACCCGCAGAGTTTCAAGCAATATTTTCTGACGGTTGCCTGACGGAATATTGTGATAGACATAGTTGCTTGTCACAGCATCAAAGGTTTCATCCCCATAAGCAAGCTTAACCGCATTGCCACGCTTAAAGCTTACATTTGAAATACCCTCTGCCTTCGCATTATTCTCACAAAGAGTCTTATTAAATGAGGCGTACTCCTTTCCCCAACGGTCAATGCCGACAAATGACGCCTTTGGATTTTTCTTTGCGCAGGCAATTGTTAATGCACCGCTGCCGCAGCCCACGTCAAGCCCCCAACCGCCATCCGGAAGCTTTACATGTTCCGCGATGCCTTCGATGATATGTCGTGACATCTGCCTTTTGCCGTTATAGGAAAATGCACGATACATCAGAAACATCCAGATTGAAATGCAAAGCCCTATTATTGTGCCGGCAAGAAAAACTATAAACAACACTCTTTTAAGTGTTCCTGAAGCAACCCCTGTAAGTCCAAATATAAAGAACAAAACAAGAAAAATCACAGTCGCAACCACTGCCGCAAGTACCATTCCCTTTGGCATCCAATTCTTATAATCCGCTTTCATTATTATAACCTCCATGCTGCACTTTCAGCCTGTAAATCTGTCATATGTCTGAAAATGCTGTTCTTATTTTCATAAAGCTCATCCGGTGTGCCCTCTTCCGCAACCTTACCATCCTTAAGTACAATAATCTTATCTGCAGCCTCAACAGTACGCATACGATGTGCAATAACAAGTACTGTTTTACCTGAAAGTAGATGTGAAAGCGCCTCCTGAACCTTACTTTCATTTTCTACATCCAGAGACGCCGTCGCCTCATCAAGCAGAACAATCGGTGCATCCTTCAGCAAGGCTCTTGCAATCGAAATTCGCTGACGCTCTCCACCTGATAGCTTTGCACCGTTTTCACCAATATGAGTTTTATATCCTTGTGGCATTTTATTTACAAACTCATCACAGTTTGCTGCCTTTGCAGCTGCAAACACCTCCTCATCAGACGCATTATGTTTTCCTAATCGTATGTTTTCCATAACTGTATCATCAAAAAGCACTACGTCCTGAAAAACCATTGAATAGTCTCCAAGCAGCACCTCCGGGTCTACAGTAGAAATATCCACGCCACCTACTTTTATTTTTCCACTGCTAACATCCCACAGACGTGCAGCAAGCCTTGCACAGGTGCTTTTACCCGAACCTGACGGACCGACAAGCGCTGTAACCTCACCTTCTTTAACTGTAAAGCTCACGTCATTTAAAACCTGATGATTATCATATGCAAAGCTTACATTTTCAAATGATATATTATGTCCTTGAGGCTTAAATTCATTTACTCCCTCAGCAGTCGGCGTATCATAAAGCTCATTTAAACGATTCGCCGAAACCTGAGACATAAACATTTCAGCTATTAATGCAAGTGACTGGTCAAACGGCGCATAAACTCTGGTAATTACCATTAAAAATAAAAACATAAGCATGAAATCAATCCTGCCTGAAAGCACCAGCGATGCTCCCGTAAGAATGGTTGTAGCCACTCCAAGCCTCATTATGACAGACGCACCATTGACAAATAATCCTGTTACAAGCTCTCCATAAATATTTGTCTTTTCATGCCTGTCGATTTTTTTGTACAATTGATTAAGATACTGCTCCTCACGGTTAACCGCACGGATTTCACGGATATTCTCTATAAGCTCCTGAATACCGTCAGAGACCGAAACTGCATCCATCTTAAGCTTTTCAGAATTGCGCTTTGATATGTCCCTGCTTTTAAACAACAGTATAAATGCAACCGGTACGCCCCACAGGCATGCAATCGCCATACGCCAGTCATAAATAAACAGCATTACTGCAATAATTGCCGTAGAAATATATGCTCCATAAAGATATCCCAGGCAGTGTGACCAGACATGCTCAAGTCTGTTGACATCACCCATTATTGTTTCTGTCAAATCTGCCAAATCTCTCTTTCCGAAATATCCAAGCGGAAGCTTTCGCATTCTCTCAGCAAGAGAAATTCGTGTGCCTTTGACTTCATCATAAACAAGTCCATATGTAGTACGGTACTGCTCCAAATGAGTGATAAAAGAAAGAACCACAAATACTACTGTCATTCCTACAAAAGGCCATATGTTTGGCAGTTTTTCATTTAAGGTAAGCGTCTTTATGAATTTTTCCATCAGAAAATACAGAATACCCATTCCTGCCATCATAATCAGATTAACAATGACCGTCCAAAATGCACCTTTTTTTGTGTTATCAAGACCTTTATCAGTCAATGCATATTTCTTTTTAAACTTCTCATTAAACATTTATGCATCCTCCTTGTCTGATGTGATTTTCCACTTTGCAGCCTGGTTATATTCCTTCCACATTCGGGCATAAAGTCCATTTCCTGATATCAGTTCCTCGTGCCTTCCTTCATCAACAATTTTTCCTTCATCCAGCACTATTATTTTATCCGCCCCTACAACAGTCGAAAGCCTGTGTGCAATCATAATCACGGTGCAGCCTTTTGTCAGTGTCTTTAAGGCCTTTTGAATCAGCACCTCATTTTCAGGATCAGCAAATGCTGTTGCTTCGTCTAAAACAATAATCGGCGCATTCTTTAATATTGCACGTGCAAGCGCAACTCTCTGCTGTTCGCCACCGGAAAGATACGTTCCCTCCGTTCCAATAACTGTATCTGCACCCATTGGCATTTTTTCAATAATATCATCACATTGTGCTGCCTTAAGCGCCCTCATAACCTCTTCTTTGGAAGCTTTGGGGCGGGCAATGCGTACATTTTCAAGAATCGAGGTCTTAAAAAGATGTGTATTTTGAAAAACAAACGCCACCTTGTCCATAAGAATATGCGGTTCAATATTTCTGACATTTACTCCCCCTACTTCGACCGAGCCGGATGTAACATCCCAAAATCGAGGAATAAGGCTTGCTGCAGTTGTCTTTCCTCCACCGGATGGTCCCACAAGTGCAACCGTCTGTCCCGGTTGCACCATGAATGAAACATGTTCAAGTGCCGGAACATCCGAGCCGTCATATGTAAACGAAACATCCTTAAATTCCACGCCATTATCACCTGGTAACTGAGGATTTTTTGTGATTTCCATAGCAGGCGCATTCATAACAGTGTCAATTCTGGCCAGTGCCGTTTTTGCAAGCATCATGCCGCTGGCTGCAAACATAATTTTGGCAAGTGCCGTAGAAATTATAGCTGAAAACACTGCATAGAAGGCAAAGTTTGTAATAAAACCTGCAAAGGTGCCATCTGCCAGTGCAGACGGGGCCAGAATAAGTGCCACGGGAACAAGAAATATAAATGCACCTTCTGTAAATGTCAGATTAATCGACTGAGGTACACGGCACACGCCATCCGTGTACCTTTTTGCCTTTATACTATAATCATCAATCGAATTTTTAAAAGCCTTAAATGAGTAAATTGTCTGCTGAAAGACCTTAACAACAGGTATACCGCGCACATATTCGGTTCCGGCTTTACTCATTACGTCCTGTGCACTCTGATATTCCATCATGAGCTTTGCATTCTTTCCACCCATCATCGAAAACATTGCTGCAACCGATATTATTGCTGCAATAAGACATGATGCACCCATGCGCCAGTCAAATACAAACATCAGTACAACTGTTCCGATAAACATTGCAATTGTACCTACGATATCGGCAAGATTATGAGCAAGAAGTGTTTCTGTCTCTGCAGCGCCTCCATCAAGTCGATTTCGCAAAAGACCCGACGCATTATTATCAAAGAAACCAAGAGGCGTTTCCATCAAATGCGCAACTCCTTGTTTTCTTATATTTGATGCTGTACGAAAGGCTGCTAAATGCGTACACATCAGTGCCAAAAAATAAACAATTATACCGCCAAACGCAAATCCAAATGCAATCCAGCCATACTTTGCAATCTCACTTGCCGCAGACCAGTCAGGCGCAGCATTGACCAAGTCTCTCATTACCAGCCAGATACAAATATATGGTATCATGCCCATAATCATTGCAACCGCCGACAAAAGCAGTCCCAAAAATGTAAGCCCTCTGTATTTGCCTGCATAGCCAAGCAAAACTGCCAGTTCACTCTCTTTTTTCCTTTCTTTCATATAAGAAATCCGCCTTTCTAAATTGTTTTGTATCCTTTAATTCATCGCCTGTATGAAGCTCCTATAAAGGAAATACCTATTCCCTCAAACATCTCGAGCCACATAACACATCACTTTAGTTAGGTAAAACTAACTCATACTGTAAAATGCAGAGAACCTGCATATAATTACTGCCACATCTTTTGTTATGTGAATGAAATAAATGTTAGTTCTCTCTAACTAAAATAATATATATTTTTTTAATTGTCAATATATTTTTATAAAAACTATTATGATATCAGGATACTCTTTATAGTCGCAGAAGCGGGGGGGGC